>NZ_JBNPWS010000047.1:0-22827 GCF_050433705.1 Paenibacillus sp. DS2015
AAAACGTCTGTTTTTTGTCAACTACAGGATTGGATCGCTAGTTTACCCAGCTATATCAAGGGTTTGTTTAAAGATTTGAGCTGCGAAAGTTGAGTAAGTAACATAAAGGATTAGATTGAATGGATGCTCTATAGTATTTCAGGTAGTCTAGCATATATTATAAAGAGTGGTGAAGTTACTAGCACGAATCCTGTTAAGAAGTGTGAGAAGAGGTCACTTCAACCGAACTAGACAAGCTCAATTTGAATGATTCTAACTAAGCAGTAATAGACTTTTTTAATAAGTGTGGTATTGTTCAATAAGCTAAATAAACAATAGTGCTAAAATAGGAATAAATGCTATGCTAGGTATGTATTAATTGAGTAATCAATATATTTAAGTAGTAACATAGAATGGAGAACTGTCAAATTATCATGGAGAACAATCGCTTAGAAATTCGCAATATTGAGGATGCCGCAGACCATATGCTTTTTCTGCTAAAGCATCTTTTGAGAGCCAATTCAGTCATCATTTCAATTCATAACGGGTTACCAGAACAGATTTATAAAGTTTACAATCAAGACGAGAAGTTTGCCAATGGTGAGGAAGGTATATTGCTCCTACAGAACATTAACAGTTTGATTACCCTAAATGACAATAAACCACTTCAAGTTACCCATACGAAGGACCATCTGGAATCTAAAGAGCTTACCCTTATCATTGATAAAGGAGTTCACTCCTTCGTCGGGGTTCCCCTGATGTTTGAGGACGGAAGATCTCACGGAACAATATGTGTGATGGATCAGGCAGTCAGTGAATATACTGACGAGGATGTCAAGTTATTATATGCACTGGCCATATTTTTTACCTACTTGATTGAATTGGAACAGAAGTCTGATTCTGCGGAACGACGTATCCAGACGAAAGTAGATTTGTTTACAATGCTTAGCCATGAGATTCGTACACCCATGAACGGGATTGTTGGAATGACTGATTTGATGATGACAACTGAATTGAATGAGCAGCAGAAGTATTATATGGAGATTATCAATGAGAGCAACACGAGATTATTAGAATTTTTAAATGACGTTCTGGAGTATAGCAAAATGGAGGCGGGCCAGCTAGACGTAGAAGAAGAGCCCTTCGATATTATTTCTATACTTGAGGAAACCATCTACCTGTTCTCGACGAAAGCGCTAGATAAGAACGTGGAAATGATACTCAATACAGATTCGGAAATCCCCCTCTACGTTCTAGGAGATGCGCAGAAGGTACGTCAGATCATTATGAATCTATTAAGCAATGCTCTTAAATTCACCCATGAAGGTGAAATTTTTGTTGAACTTAAATTATTGCCTGCCCGTGGTGAAGAGGAAGTGTGTGTGAAGATAACCGTAAAGGATACTGGAATAGGAATTGAAGAGGAGAAGTTAAGTTTTCTATTCAATAAATTCATGCAAGTCCATGACCAAAAGTCTGTTCATCACTATGGAGGAACTGGGTTGGGACTTGCTATTTGCAAGAATCTAGTTGAATTGATGGGCGGACATATTGAGGCTACGAGTGTGAAGGGAATGGGGACAACATTTGAGATTACCCTATTCCTCAAGAAATATTCGAGTCTGCCATCTATTCCCTTCGAGAGAGATGTGTTAGCCGGGACGAACATACTTCTTGTTGATGATAATCAAACTAGTCTTCAAGTCATCTCCTCGATGCTGGAGGATTGGGAAGTGACAGTGGCTTCTACGCAGAATCCGAAACAGGCGCTCGAATGGATTGCCGAAGGTCTCGAATTTGATCTTATCATGCTCGATAAAGATCTTGGAGGCATCGATGCAATTACAGTAACAGGTCAAATGCGTGAGCTAAATAAACATAAGAGGTTATCAGTGTTTCTTCTCGCACCAATCGGAACCAATCTCGATGATGATACAAGGTCGCTATTCGAATCCGTTATTATTAAGCCCATTCGTAAACTGCACCTGTTAAACGCTGTTCTATCATTACTGAAGCATACGGAGAAATTAGATTAATCGTAACATATTCGAATCAAAGTATGATTTATATCTGTTTTCAAAACGCGCGTTCTTCGGTAAAATCGCCGAAAGAGCGCAATTTTTAGGTTTTCAGGGGGACATACATGAAACCGAATTTAATAGCCACAGTCCAGGCAGCTACCGAGAGATGGTAACCAGTCAGGCTACAAGATCTATTAAATAACCATAAAAAAGGATGAAATGGATGACTACTTCAACTGCTAAAGCAAATAAGATTATATTATTTCAAGGAGATTCCATAACAGACGGTAACCGTGGCCGTAATGATGACCGCAACCATATTCTTGGACACAGTTATGCGTACATCATCGGTGCTAAGCTGGGAAATGATCTGGCGGAACAGCAACCCGTGGTTTATAACCGGGGTGTAAGTGGTGACCGGATTTCCGATTTATATGCACGCTGGAATGAAGATGCGATATGCCTCCAACCTGATATAATGAGCATATTAATCGGAGTCAATGATGCATGGAGAACGATGAAGGGCGAGCCGAGTGGAGTGACGGACCGTTTCGAGCGGGCATATCGGCATGTGCTTGAAGAGACAATTGAAGTGCTTCCGCAGACAAAATTAATATTATGTGAACCGTTTATTCTAAGAACGGGAGCTCCGGCAGAAAAGTGGGAGGCATGGGAGGAACGGATTACGCATTATCAGAATGTAGTCCTTCAGCTCGCGGAAGAGTTTCATGCGGTTCACGTACCTTTGCAGGGTGCTTTTAACATGGCAGCCCAGAGAGCGGATGCGGATTATTGGTTATGGGATGGCGTCCATCCGACGGCTGCAGGGCATGATTTAATTGCAAATGAGTGGCTGGAAATCGTAGGAAAGAGTGGACTCTTGAACGGTTGATATGTCATAGATGAATGGATAATCGTAGGATAAAGCCCATTAAATTTCTCTATGTTGTTTGTATCTGATGGAATAGGGGTAAGTAATGAAAGAGTCACCATTACCATTATTCTTAAGGAGGTTTTCGTCATGGAAAAGAAAATAGTTGGGGTGTTTGATACAGAACAAGAAGCTTCAAGAGCGATTGAAGGTTTGAAACTTCAAGGGATTGGAATAGAACATATCTCTGTTATAACTAAGGACCGAGAAGAATTGAAGGCTATTACTGACGAGACGGGAACGAAAGCGCCTGAAGGTGTGGCAGCTGGGGCTGCAACGGGTGTTGTATTAGGCGGCGTAACCGGATTACTCGCAGGTATTGGAGTATTAGCTATTCCTGGTATTGGACCGATTCTAGCTGCTGGACCGATTGCTGCAACGATCGCAGGTATCGCTGTAGGTGCTGGAGCAGGTGGATTAGTGGGTGGATTAGTGGGTCTAGGAATTCCTGAAGATGAAGCTGAGGAATATGAAGCCTATGTTAATCATGGTAAAATATTAGTACTCGTTGATTCAGGGGTAAGTGGGACAGGTGCATACGATGTGTTCCGTGAGAATAAGTCAATCAACTCGAGTCGTTATAACTCGGATATTAAATACTAACATTCATTCTCAGTTTGATACACGCTAGTTGTTTAATTGAGAATTCATAGGTTATACTTTAGGTATGGAAATATAGCACAAAATTCAGCTTATGAACGAGCTGAATTTTTTTTGATTTATGGGCTTAAAAGATCGTAAGAAGAATTCGTCATAGTGGGAGAATACGATGCCAAAAAGAGAAAGAATTATTGAGATTGAGCTTCTTCGAGGATTTGCCTTTCTAGCTGTGGCACTCCAACATGCTATCGCGCATTACTCGATTGTAGAGGGTATTACGTTGGAAGACGGTGTCCTGATGACCCTTCTTCTTATGTTAGCTAAATTTGCAGTCCCGGTGTTTATTTTCATTACAGGTATGGTTCTATTTTATAATTATACAGGTCCATTTAACTATGTATCTTTTCTAAAGAAGAGGGCTAAAGATATTCTTGTGCCATACATACTATGGTCATTCGTTTTCTTCTCCATCTCTTATGGATGGCAGCAAGGGATAATTCCACAAAGTATAAAATGGTTTCAGATGTTATTCACAGGTAAAAATAGTTACCATTTGTGGTATGTGGTCATGATTTTTCAATTTTATTTGCTGTTTCCGCTATTTCGTTACGTGATTTATAAGATGAAAAGTCATCTTACGGTTAAAGTACATATGTTTATTATGATTTGTGGGGGAATTCTCTTTGTGTGGCTGACTGCCAATATATTTAATATTGGTAAAGTTTTATCTATATTTCACATTCCGGTGATTACCGCGTGGTTTACACAATATGCAGATCGTAATTTTTTGTATTTTTCCTTATATTTTGTACTCGGTGCTTATGCGGGCCTATATCTAGATCTATGGAAAAAGTGGGTTAGAAAAGGAAGTGTTGTGTATGGGGGGACTTTTCTATTTTTGTTCGGATATTATGTTTATATCGTAGTCCAAAGTTTCCAAACATCCCATGGAATCAAGATTGTTTTCAACAGTGTGTCTTTGCTGAGGCCCTTGATGGTAGTGTTTCTTGTAAGTACTATCTTTGTGTGCTATAACCTCGCGAGCAGGATGGGAGATCATAGGGAGTCAAAGTGGAATAGGATGTTACTATCCATCGGCAAATACTCTTATGGAGCCTACTTAGTCCATGCACTTATGCTCAAGTATAGCTATTATTTCGATGTGACATGGTTTGTTCATTGGCCGGTTATTTTTCGAATGTTAATATCTTTTGTTATTTGTGTGTTGTTTTCTTATGTACTTGTGTGGATATTGTCTAGATTGCCATTCGGTAAATGGACTGTAGGTATTTCAAATCCAATCAAAAGAATCTAGGTCTAGTTAATCAGAGTGAATGAATATTGATTTCAAGGATTGATCCCTATGAACTTCTGAAAGTAGAAGTCATAGGTTTTTTTCATTTAAAGACTATTACAAACATATAATTAAGCTATTAAATAATCAATAATATAATATTTCGACATATGAAAAATTCACAATAGTAAGATTAAAAAATATGTTTAGAACATATCTGCCTATAGATTCTATTCTATGTAGTTAGTTCATTATATTTCACAGGTTATAAAAGTAGCTCGATATATGAACATGAACTATTGTGCAAGATGGAAAATAGTAGTATATAATAGTGGGAAGGTTAAATTCTAGAGAGGAGGACTGACCGATGGCTTTTATGATTGCTCAACGTGCTTTTATCAAAGTATATCTGATTACGATGGTGGAGCAGCAGAGAGGGTATGGATACCAGATGCTAGAAGAGCTCCGAGCAGAATTCAGCAGTTTTGGATATGCTCCGCCTCAAAGTGAAATATATCGCGCTTTGCATGAATTGGTGCAAGAAGGGGTCTTTTATCGTACCAAGCAATTGAAAGGAAATGATCCCCGTGTTGATTTCCAAGAAATTGTTCTCTACCATTTCACGGATAATGGTAAAGAGAAGGCTGAGTTATATAAGAAGCAAATTAAGACTGATCTTGACCGTTGCCTCGGTATCCTAAATAAGGCAGCGAGTGACAATTACTAATTCGTGCTTAATAACATGATGCGATGAACAGATGAGTCCATTGGATATAGGATAGAGGGCTTGATTATGCAACTAGACAAGAAATAGAGATGATGTCTTCTCTATTTAGCGTTGTTCTTTGCTGCGGTGGCTTCTTCTTTAGCCTTTAGAACAGCAAGTAATCCCAGACCTTCCGCCAATACTGCCAAGATAGATGCAATAATGTCTATATCGGCTGCTGATAAATCCTTAAAAGCATCAAGATTTAATGTATTGAGCTCATTTCTTTTAGACAAAGGATCACCCACTTAGCATTTTAATCATTCTATGGTTATTTTTCATTAATGCTTATGCATTAGTCTAGATTCATTAAAAGTAATTGAAATATGAGTTAGAATACAGATATAATTAAAGTACTATAATATTTATATACAGTCTTTGGAGAATGGGACTAATATCTAGAGTATCTAACACACTTTAAGGCATCAGATTATTGGAGGTATTCTAATTGGATGAGCACATGCAACGTCGGCTAGATAAGCAAAAAAAGTTATTTAATCAATTGGGAATTCATCTGGATGCGCTCTCGATCCATGAGAAGGAATTCAACAACAAGCTTCGTGGGTATGACCCGGATGAGGTAAATAGCTTCTTAGATGAGGTCATTAAAGATTATGAACGGTTCTATGCCACAATTGCGGATTTAATGGATAAATGGCAAGAGCAGCAGATGGTTATGCGTGATATGAAGGTTGGGGTTAAACCGGATATGACAGACTCATTTAAAATAGATCCAAGACAATTGGAGAATATTATTATGAAATTAGAAAATAACATCAAGGAATTAAAAACTAAAGTAAGTCCTGAACAACATTTTTATATTGAATAGAAATTGCTGTAGATTTAAAATAGTTCCTTTATGCAATTCCTCCATTATGAGGAATAGCATAAAGGTTTTTTTATGTTTTGATAACTTGATATTGTAAATAGAAGCCTTAAAAGAGGTTACGTCCTTTCGGAAAGTAACTTCATTCGAATTTGATGCGAAATTCGTAATATTATACTCTTGGATTTATGCAGGATAAATTCATAAACTTCCGAATATAGTCTGTTTAGACCTATAGAGGAGGCTGTACAATTGAAAATACGAACTAAGCCACGCGAGAGCTCTAACTTGTTAATGTGTCTTCATTTTTTTCTAGGGATTGGTGCGGTGATCGGAGGATTGATATTAATGATAGACCCTACGGGGGAGATGATAGACATGCCAGCATCTATGCTTGTTAACTCGCCTTTTGAACATTTTTTTATACCTGGATTCATTTTGTTGACTTGCTTAGGAGTTTTCCCGATTCTTATAGCTACGGCATTGAAGAAACGTTGGAACTGGGAACTAGCTAAGAAGTTAAATTTATATCAGGACAAACACTGGTCATGGGCATTTTCACTTTATTGTGGATTTGCGCTAATCATATGGATTACAGTTCAGGTTTATATGATTAATACAGTTTCGTTGATTCATGTCTTTTATATGTTGTTAGGGATATTGATCCAAATAGTAACGCTACTACCGCAAGTACAGCGGAAATATCAAGTTTAGCCTTACAATCCACCCATTTATTATTTTCCATTAACATATAATTTTGAGAGCTTTGTAGATTAGTTAGCCAACAATTATAAATATAATTTGGTTAGTATTGGGTAACAATAGTATAATGTTTGCAAAAACGTGAGCATGCTAGTAGGTTGAGCATGGACTATGAAAAAGTATTCTGCCGATGGAGGTGACTCTAGGTTCGCTCGATGCAGATTAATTGGGGGTATTTATTAATGGAGAAAATCGCAATTATTTCAGACATACATGGAAATATACCTGCATTGGAAGCCGTACTGAAAGATATCGGACGTCGCGATATAACGAGAATATTCTGTCTGGGTGATATTGTGGGAAAAGGGCCAAGTTCTGATCTTACTGTTGATTGGGTAAGGGAATATTGTGAACAGACCGTAAGGGGCAACTGGGATGAATTTATCTCTGAAGAAAGTGACTTGGAGGTTGTAAAGTGGAATCAAGCTGTGTTGGGAGAACATCGTCTTCAGTACTTACGGGAACTTCCATTCTCCATTGAATTTGTGATGAGCGGTAAATTTATTCGATTATTCCATGCTTCACCTCGAAGTATAAATGAGCGCATTCAACCTTGGGATGACCATGAGAAACGTCTATCCTTGTTTGAAAGTTCAGAATGGTGCCAACAGCAACTAACAGCAGATGTAGTTGGTTATGGAGATATTCATAATGCTTATATTCAGCACCTAAATGGAAAAACACTATTGAATGTAGGAAGTGTAGGTAACCCGCTTGATCTGACGCAGTCTTCCTATGTTGTTATAGAAGGTGAGATGGATAGCGCAACCCTAGCGCCTCTTAATATCCAGTTTATACGTGTTCCCTATGACATTGAACTTGCGATTCAACAAGCTGTCGCTACGGACATGCCTTCAATAGAGGCTTATATAAAAGAGCTTAGAACGGCTGTATATAGAGGGTTAAGTTAACACAAGTGCGACTATAAAAATGTAGTTGCAATAGTCCTCGTCACGTTGTAAAATACATAGTAGATTGTTACTTTATATTGCGCGCGTATGGCGGAATTGGCAGACGCACTAGACTTAGGATCTAGCGTTTCACGACGTGGGGGTTCAAGTCCCTCTACGCGCATCACTTAAGAAAAACCTTGAAAATCAAGGTTTTTTTTGTGTTTCTAAGGCGGAGATGCATTGGGATTAACCCCTAATTAAGAATCGCTCCTTAACCAAATATCAATAATCTAACGGACATTGATGATGCTAGATGCTAAATAGCTGAATAAGAGTATTTCTGTATTCGTATGTTTTTATAATAAGCGGAGAAAATAAGAGTATTGGTGATGATTCTACTCGAGTGAGAAGTCAATATTAGAAAGTATGACATAATATTTGACTATTGTTTTGATTTGAACTTATGTTTACTATTTTGGTTTTTCAAATTGACAAGCAGTGTTAAATGGGTTAGCTTCTATCTATATGCCGCCTTAATATACATATTAATTTTGTTTGGATTTACAAAAGTCAACTTTTTTATGTGAGGTTTTCTTTCTTTTTAAGGCAAACAAGTGTGAGTAACAGATGGAGGAATAGAGAATGAAGTTATTTGAATCTATGGAACAGTATGATTATGAAGAGGTAGTATTTTGTCAAGATAAGCAGTCTGGGCTAAGAGCAATAATCGCTATTCACGACACCACGCTTGGGCCTGCCCTTGGAGGTACGAGAATGTGGACATACGCTACAGAAGAGGATGCGATCGAGGATGCACTTCGGCTAGCTAAAGGCATGACTTATAAGAATGCTGTAGCGGGTCTGAACTTCGGTGGTGGTAAAACAGTTATTATGGGCGACCCCCGTAAAGATAAGAATGAAGCTATGTTTCGTGCCTTTGGTCGTTATATTCAGGGTCTGAATGGTCGTTATATTACTGCAGAAGATGTGGGTACAACGGTCTCAGATATGGATATTGTCTACCAGGAGACTGATTACGTAGCTGGAATCTCACCTACTTTTGGATCTTCGGGTAATCCTTCCCCCGCAACAGCATTTGGGATTTACCAAGGGATGAAAGCTGCAGCTAAAGAAGCCTTTGGGTCGGACTCGCTAGAAGGTAAGGTCGTGGCAGTACAGGGAGTAGGAAATGTAGCGTTGAACCTCTGCAAGCATTTACATCAAGAAGGGGCACGGTTAGTCATTACTGATATACATAAAGAGGCTGTTAATCGAGCACTGGAATTATTTCCTGCAAAAGTGGTAGACCCAAGTGAAATTATAGGTGTGGATTGTGATATTTATTCTCCATGCGCATTGGGAGCGACGATTAACGATGAATCTATTCCATTATTAAAAGCAAAGGTTATTGCCGGTTCTGCAAATAATCAGCTAAAAGAAGCTCGTCATGGGGATGCAATTCATGAATTAGGCATCTTCTACGCGCCTGACTATGTCATTAATGCGGGGGGCGTTATTAACATTGCTGATGAATTTAATGGTTATAATGCTGAACGTGCCATGAGTAAAGTAGGGGATATTTATCATAGTATTTCTCGTGTTTTTGCCATCTCGAAACGAGACGGTGTGCCAACCTATGTAGCGGCGGATCACCTGGCACTAGAGCGTATCGAAGCATTGAGATATTCACGTAAACAATTCCTGCAGAATGGGAATCACACGTTTAGTAAAAGAAGAACACATGCATAAGCGAACATATACGAAGATCTAATCATTCCAGCAATGCGCATATACTTGTGCATTGTTCTTTTTTTGTTGTGCTGAATGTGAACTGGAGACATGATAGAATAGGTCTAATTCGAATAATCATGAATTCTACATGAATGTTATGGAAATTCGGAGTCACTATTCATTATAATAGAAGATAGATTGTTGCTAATGAGAGGATGTATATACTTATGAAATTTAGTGAATATGGTTATGAACGCCCTAATCTAGAAGATGTTGAACAGAAATTCAAATCATTGCTTAGTCAATTCAACAACGCAAGTAGCTTTGTAGAACAAGATCAGATTATGACTTCTATTAATAAACTCCGTAGTGAAATTGAGACACAGGGTTCGATCGTAGGCATACGGCATTCTATCGATACCAATGATACATTCTATAAGGCGGAACAAGATTATATTGATGAGGCCGGCCCAGTCATCCAAGAATACATAACGGAATTCTACCACGGGCTTGTTAACTCTAAGTTCAGAGTGGATCTTGAGAATAAATGGGGAAGCCAACTTTTTCAGTTAGCGGAACTTTCGCTTAAGACGTTCAAACCAGAGATTATCGAAGATTTACAGCTTGAGAATAAGTTGACAACGGAATATTCTCAGCTTATTGCATCTGCCAAAATTATGTTTGAAGGCGAGGAACGTACATTACCACAACTGATTCCGTTCGAACAATCGACAGATCGAGAGTTGAGACGTCGTGCTGCGGAAGCAAGATTCACATTTATGGCTGAGAATGAAGAAACATTTGATCGTATCTATGATGACCTGGTTAAGGTACGGACGAAGATGGCTCATGCCCTTGGTTTTAATGATTTTATTGAACTGGGTTATGCACGTATGAATCGTACGGATTATAACGCAGAGATGGTCGCTAATTTCAGAGACCAAGTGTTGGAACATATTGTACCTGTAGCGGCTAAGTTGAAGGAACGGCAGAAGAATCGTATTGGGCTAGATCAAATGTACTATTACGATGATAATTTCAGCTTCAAATCAGGTAATGCTACACCTAAGGGAGATCCGGCGTGGATTCTTCAGAATGGTTCGAAGATGTACAGTGAATTATCGCCTGAGATGAATGAATTTTTTAAGTTTATGGTAGATAATGAATTGATGGATCTTGAGAGTAAGAAAGGGAAACAAGGTGGAGGTTATTGTACGTTCTTAAGTGAGTATGGTTCACCGTTTATTTTCTCCAATTTCAATGGAACTTCAGGTGATATTGATGTTCTAACACATGAGGCAGGTCACGCCTTCCAAGTGTATGAGAGTAGACATTATGAGGTGCCGGAATATAATTGGCCTACGTTTGAAGCGTGTGAGATTCATTCCATGAGTATGGAATTTTTCACTTGGCCTTGGATGGACCTTTTCTTTAAGGAAGATGCAGATAAATATCGGTTCAACCATCTCGCAGAATCATTAACATTTATTCCTTATGGTGTTGCAGTGGATGAATTCCAACACTATGTATACGGAAATCCAGAAGCAACCCCAACGGAACGTAAGAGTGCATGGCGTGCTCTGGAACAGAAATACTTGCCTTATCGTGATCAAGAGAATAATGATTATTTATTACGCGGTGGATTCTGGCAGAAGCAGGCTCACATCTACCAAACGCCATTCTACTATATCGATTATACGCTTGCTCAGATCTGTGCTTTACAATTCTGGAAACGCATGGACGAGGATTGGAAATTAGCATGGGTAGATTATCTGAAATTGTGTCAAGCTGGGGGCAGTCAGTCTTTCACAGGGCTAGTTAAGGTTGCGGGTCTAATCTCACCATTCGAGAATGGATGTGTATCCTCTGTGATCGGGCAGATTGAGAATTGGCTGGATGGCGTAGAAGATCAACTTTTGTAAAAAATATAGGAATTAACACAAGCCACATATGATACTTTGAACTGAACCCCAATGGTTAGACGTAACTTACCATTGGAGGTGCGTTTACTTCATATGTGGCTTGTGCTATACGTAGGCTCCTATTTATGGAAGGTTTGAGAATGTGCTTGTTAGAGATATTACAGAGGAAGATTGCGAAGGTTTGTTGATGCTAAATCAACAGATCGATCAAGAGACAAGATATATGATGTATGAACCAGGAGAGCGGAAGACAACTGCAGTACAACAACTAGAAATGATCCGTTCATTCATGAATATGAATAATTCTAATATTTTTGTGGCTGAGGAAGAGGGGATACTTCGCGGACATTTAACCGTTATCGGTGGTAACCCTAGAAGAATCCAGCATCGGGCACATCTTGTGATCGGAATATTAGATGGTTTTACTGGGAAAGGGATAGGAAGACTGCTGTTTGAGAAGATGGAGGCATGGAGAATGAATACCCCACTTACTAGATTGGAATTAACGGTTATGGCACATAATGAGCGAGCGATTTCGTTATACACCAAGCTGGGTTTTCAAATGGAAGGCACAAAGAAACAATCTATATTCGTGGATAATGCATATGTTGACGAGTATTCTATGGCTAAAATATTAGAATAATTGAATTGAAAAGAACCTAATAGACAAAATATGGGCTAATGCTCATATTTTTTTGTCTTGACCACTACCAAGTAGACAATTATGATTAGGAATAATAATTATCACTTAAGTGAGGGCCTTGTTATGTTATATTACTTTAGCGCGTTGTATGACAACAGCATTGAAGCTTGAACGAATTAGGGTAGTAGCTAAAGTTATGACAATATCACTAAAATGAAGAAAAGGGGTTTTATCAATGAAAAGGAAACTCGGCTTATTATTAGTATTTACAGCTCTAGTGATGACCATTGCTGCTTGTGGGAATAATTCAACTAAAGGTACTTCTGAGACATCAGAGGGAACTAAAGAAAGTACGGATACAAAAACTTACAAAGTTGCAATCTCACAGTATGTGGAGCACCCGTCGTTGGACGCTACGCGAGAAGGTTTCCTACAGGCATTGAAGGATGCTGGAATCACGGATGGGGATAACTTGAAATTAGATTATAATAATGCACAAGGTGACTCCACTAATAATATGTCAATCGCTCAGAAGGTTGCCTCCGATGGTAATGATCTAATCGTAGCTATCGCAACACCATCGGCGCAAGCAGTTGTTCAACAAGTAAAGGATAAGAGTCCGGTTCTGTTTGCTGCAGTTACAGATCCATTGGATGCGAAGTTAGTTACCAATCTTGATCAACCTGGGGGAAATGTCTCAGGTGCTTCCGATACGAATCCTGAGGCCATTGTGAAATTAATGGGTTTCATTGCAGATAGTTTCCCGAATATTAAAAACGTTGGGATCGTCATCAATGAAGGTGAACCGAATGCTAATGCAATGTCCAAGCTTGCCGAAGAAGCACTGTCGAAGCATAATATTAAGCTGATTAAGGCTTCAATCACGAATACTTCTGAAGTGAAACAAGCCGCAGAATCTTTAGTAGGTCGAGTAGATGCTCTCTATATTACACTTGATAATAGTGTCGTAAGTGGTGTGGATTCCATTATTCAAGTAGCTAATGACAAGGACATTCCTTTCTTCTCTAGCGATCGGGATACAGTAGAGAAAGGAGCTTTTGCAACAGTAGGCTTTAAATATTTCGACCATGGATACCAAGTGGGCCAGATGGCTGTTGAAATATTGAAGAACGGTAAGAACCCAGGTGATATGAAAGTAACCGTTCAGGAAAAACTGGATTTGATACTGAATTTGAAAGCTGCTGCAGAACAAGGTATCGAAGTCACAGATGCCATGAAGTCACAAGTTCAAGATCCCGATGTTAATATAATTCAATAAAGAATAAATGTATTACAGAGTGGATGATATCCATCATCCACTCTCCTTATTCCCAAGCTTACTAGGAGGTAGACATCATGCTTGGATCATTATTAGGAGCGCTTGAATCTGGGTTGTTATACGCATTTATGGCGCTTGGTGTATATATTACATTTCGGATTTTGGATTTTCCGGATTTAACGGTAGATGGAAGCTTTACCACTGGGGCTGCGATTGCTGCCGTATTGATTTCACATGGATACTCTCCAATACTTGCTAGTTTATCAGCTCTTGTGGGGGGGCTCATTGCTGGAATATGTACAGGGCTTCTTCATACAAAGGGCAAAATAAATGGATTAATGTCCGGTATACTCATGATGATCGCCCTGTATTCTATCAATTTAAGAATCATGATTAAACCTAATATTGCATTATATGGTTTAGATACATTGTTTATTTCTACAAACATATTGTTGGTTACACCGATTATTGTCATTGTTGTGGTTGCGTTATTAAATCGCTTTCTATACTCTGATCTTGGACTGGCTCTAAGAGCCACCGGAGATAACGAAAGAATGATCCGAAGTCTGGGTGCGAACACTGATTTCACAAAAATTGTTGGGATCAGCCTATCCAATGGATTAGTGGCTTTATCTGGGGCGTTCATCGCCCAACAGTCAGCTTTTGCCGATATCAATAGTGGCATTGGTATGATCGTCGTTGGACTAGCATCCGTTATTATTGGTGAAGCGATCTTTGGAGCTAGAAATGTTATTCATCATACAATTTCTGTCGTTCTAGGTTCAATCGTTTATCGCGTTGTAGTGGCGCTCGCGTTGAGGGTAGAGTGGTTAGAGGCTTCAGATATGAAATTAATAACTGCGATTATTGTTATCATTGCACTTGTATTGCCTTCAACACGAAGAGTAATAAAGCAGAAGACTATGGCTCAAAAGCGCTCTGCCGAAATTCTGAACTTGGGAAAAGATCAAACAGCAGGAGGTGTAAAATAAATGCTTCAGCTGTCTAAAGTATCTAAATTATTTAATCCAGGTACCCCTGATGAGAAAATAGCTCTGTTCAACATTAATTTACATCTAAAGCCTGGAGACTTTGTGACTGTTATCGGAAGTAATGGCGCTGGTAAATCTACATTAATGAATATTATTTCTGGTGGAATGAAGCCTGATACGGGTGATGTTTATATTGAAGGTAACAGTGTTAGTTATTTAACAGATTATCAACGAAGTCGTTGGATTGGGCGAGTATTTCAGGATCCTATGGCTGGAACAGCACCTAATATGACAATAGAAGAGAACTTAGCGATGGCATATACGCGTGGAAAATCTCGAGGTTTATCTTTTGGAGTTAAGGCTAGTAAGCGGAGATTATTTAAGGAAGAACTTGCTCGGTTGGGCATCGGATTGGAAAAGCGGCTACATGCGAAGGTAGGAACATTATCTGGTGGAGAAAGACAGGCTCTAAGCCTTCTGATGTCTACATTTACCAATCCGCAAATTCTTTTGCTGGATGAACATACCGCAGCACTTGATCCTGCTCGAGCAGAGCTTATTACTAGGCTGACAGAGAGTATTGTCAAGGAAATGAAACTTACGACATTAATGGTCACTCATAATATGGAACAGGCCATTCGACTGGGTAACCGTTTGATTATGATGGATAAGGGTCGGATTATATTAGATATTGATGAAAAACGTAAGAAGGACTTAACGGTAAAACAATTGCTTGGGGAATTTGAACAAATAAGTGGAAGTAAATTATCAGATGATCGTTTAGTCTTAGGATAACTAGGATAACCTCTCACTATAAATGGCGAGAGGTTTTTTTATGCAATTAGAAGTAGATAATGTGGTATATTTGTACTCATACATAGTTCGATCTATCTAGCTGTTAACGAAGTGAATTAATCCCACATATTCATCATAATCATTAGATGTGACAGGAGCTGGCGTGTTTGCCTAAGAATATTTTTCTAAATAAGATAAGTGCTCGAATAATTATTAGTTACGTCCTGATTATCATTTGTTTGGGCGGGTTCCTCGGTATTATATCTAGTCGGGTTCAATCTCTGCAGAGAGAAACAGATTTTATTAGTAACCATGATATACAAGTACATGATCTAACGCATACCATTGAGAAAAACGTACTTGATATGGAGACAGGCCTACGTGGCTACCTGATTACAGGCGATGTGAATTATCTTGAACCGTATAATAAAGCGCTTTCCGAATGGCCTCTTGCCTATATTGAATTATACCAATTGGTATCAGATAATCCTGTGCAGCAGAAAAATTTGCGAGAAATACAACAAAATATTATACATTGGATTAATAATGAAGGAAGCCCTCTAATTACTTTGAAGAAGGAAAACCAAGATGAAGAATTACTTCGCTCCTTTACTAATAATGCTGGGAAAATTCAGATGGATTTCTTACATATTCAATTTGCAACTTTTCTTCAAGTGGATAAGACGCTGACCATTGATCGAGTAGCTATGTTGGCGGAGGATAACAAAAGCTTAATGGTTACCATATATTCGCTTTGGGGTCTAGTCGCTATAGCTTCCATAGCTGCGGCAATCATGATTTCAAGAAATATCGTGAATCCAATTAAACAGGTCACCGAAGCTATCGATGTTATTACTGCTGGCGGTAATTTAACAAAACGTATTGAAGTTACGACAAAGGATGAGACATCTGGATTGGCCAATTCAACCAATCAGCTTCTGGCGATGATGGATCGTCAGAATTGGACGAAGGATCAGGTTGCGCGGATGTCTACAATACTTCAAAGTGCTCCAGATTTGAATTCATTAAGTCAAATATTCCTGGACAATATCGCTGGGTTGTTTAATATGCCTTATGGTGTCTTATATGTAGCTAGACTGAATCAGTTATATAAGGTGGCATCTTTTGCAGGTTCTTTGGAAGACACGAGTGGACTGGGTAGAGAAAGTTTCTTGTGGGGAGAGGGGCTAGTTGGACAGTCCGCAGCAGAGAATCGAATGTTAATTCTTGACCAGGTCCCAAATCATTATATGGTCATTCATTCGGGATTAGGGCAAGCGGCGCCCCTTGAAATTGTTATTGCTCCTATAGAATTTGAAGGTAAAGTATTAGCTGTCATTGAATTAGGATCATTTGTTAGTTCTACTGCTCTAGAACTCGATCTGCTAAAGCAATTATTACTCACACTCGGTGTTACGATGCACACCGTGATCATCAAGATGGAAATGCAGGAGCTGTATAATGAATCATTAGCTTTAAATGATGAATTGCAAATTCAGTCAGAGGCATATCAGATTCAATCTGAAGAGCTGCGTATGCAAGCGGGTGAAATGCAAACGTTAAATGACAAGTTGGAGGGTCAAATAAACGTAGCAGCGAGGACTGCGCTGGAATTAGAAAAGTATACACAACAATTACAAACGAGTTCTGGGTACCAATCTCAATTTTTAGCGAATATGTCCCATGAGCTTAGAACACCCTTAAACAGCATGCTTATTTTATCGCAATTATTATCTGAGAACTCCAATAACTCTCTTTTATTAGAAGAGCAGAATTATGCAGCTATGATTCATTCTTCCGGAAGTGACCTATTGAATTTGATTAACGATATACTAGATTTATCGAAAGTGGAAGCGGGTCAAATGGAGATTGATATGGGTACAGTAAACTTAACGGAACTTCCAGAAATAATGAACCGTACATTCTTAAAAATGGCTGAAAATAAATCAATCCACTTAAGAATTGAGTTTGAAGAAAGTACACCTAACACCTTGTATACGGATGAACTTCGTCTTCATCAGATCTTACGAAATCTATTGTCGAATGCGATCAAATTTACAGAGTCTGGAGAAGTATATCTAAAGATTTATCAAGTTGAGGCCCCAAATACCCCTGATTTTTCAAGTGCATCTAAAGTGATAGCGTTCACTGTACGGGATTCAGGAATAGGAATAACTGCAGTGCAACAAGGGTTTATATTTGATGCGTTCAAACAAGCGGATGGAGCGACGGCACGTAAATATGGTGGGACCGGATTAGGATTATCGATTTCACTACAACTGGCTAAATTACTAGGTGGATATATTCATGTAGAAAGTGAGCTGGGTGCAGGAAGTGTTTTCACATTGTATATTCCAATAACTGATCCAGATTCGGAAGATCATCCTCCATTTATCTTGTTAGATGAGGCTGCCTCAACTCACGAGTACCGCCATGATCCTACTGAAAAGTTACTATTGGACAGTCAAAGCCAATCAACAGATTTGGCTCTTCAAGAAAATGATTCAGTGTTGTTTGACGGAAAAATAATATTGGTGGTAGACGATGATATTCGAAATGTATACGCGCTAGCGAAGGCCCTAGAGAAGTATAATATGCAAGTAATGACGGCCCATAATGGCTACGAATGTCTAGATATATTGCAATCCAATACATCTGTTGATCTTGTGCTGATGGACATTATGATGCCTGAGATGGATGGTTATCAGACGATGACTAATATTCGCGAGACGTTAAACATGTCAGAGTTACCGATCATTGCCCTTACCGCAAAAGCAATGAAAGAAGATCGAGAGAAATGTATGAGTGTTGGGGCATCAGACTACTTGAGTAAACCACTAGATGTAAGTCAGGTGATAGCGAGTATGAAGGCGTTATTAACCTAGATGATAATTTGAAGTAAGGATTGATTTCTTATAGCAGATGGCGCTGCTGAATTGGAATCAATCCTTTTTTAGTCTTGACAGTAGTCTTCTAGCATGAGAAAATGTACGCGTGTACATAAATATTGAAGGAGGGTTCATTATCGTGTCTCGTAAGGAAGTGGCCGATCTTGCTGGTGTCTCGGAAGCGACTGTATCCCGTGTGTTAAATGGCGTAGGGCCGATGAAGGAAGAGACGAGACAAAAGGTACAAGAGGCAGTGACTAGACTGAATTATACACCTAGTGCCTTAGCACGGAGTTTCGCAACCAGCAAAAGTGGTAACTTAGGTGTAGTCCTTCCTTACGTACCTAAAGTTCATATGTTCTCTACGTATTTCTTCTCTGAAATTCTAAGTGGAATCGGAAGTAAGTCGCGTGAGCTCGGGTATGATGTATTGCTCTTATTTCGTACACCGGATGAAGTTATGAATTATGCTCGGCTATTTCATACGCACAAGGTGGATGCTTGCATTATTCTTGGCGCCAAGGATGAACCTACAGAATTAGAATCGCTACGTAGATTGAAAGAGGAGAAGAGACATTTTTGCCTAATTAATCAACATTATGAGGGAGAATTATTCAGTGAAGTGGATGCTGATCATATTCTAGGTAGCTATCAAGCTGTCCAACATCTGATCGATCAGGATTTCAAGAGAATAGCTTTCATTAATGGACCATCGAGCTATTCGAATAGTCGAGATCGGTTAGCTGGATATAAGCAGGCACTAGCGGAGAATAATCTTCAGTACAATGAAAAATATGTGTTCGAAGGCAATTTCAGTAGGAGTAGTGGTTATATGGCTGCTTCAGCAATTCTGCCCTATTTACAAGAGATTGATGCGGTATTTGCATCGAATGATCGTATGGCCATTGGACTGCAGCAAGGTCTTAGAGACATGGGTATTCACAAGCATTTATTTCCAGCCATGGTCGGCTATGATAACTCCGATTCAACGGAGGTTACATCGCCCACTTTAAGCAGCGTAGAAGTTCCTTTTTTCGAAATGGGAGAATTAGCTGTTGAGAAATTGGTTAATAGTCTTGAAAATTCTGCTGCAGCTATGGAAGAGCATTTCTCAATTCATTTACCAACGAAGCTTATCGTTAGAGAATCTTCAGTGATGAAGGATTCAAACAAGGAGGAATGAGGATGAAAGAGCTTCGTATTGGCATGGTAGGCTATAAGTTTATGGGGAAAGCGCACAGTAATGCCTATCGAGCATTGCCTATGTTTTTTCCAGATCAAGCGCTTAAACCGAAGTTATCAGTCATTTGTGGGCGTGATGAGGTAGGGGTTAAGCAAGCAGCGAATCAATTTGGCTGGGCTGAATCAGAGACCGATTGGAATAAGTTAGTTCAGCGGGATGATATTGATCTGATAGATATTAATGCACCGAGTAATGCGCATAAGGATATTGCCTTGGCCGCGGCCAAAGCAGGTAAACATATTTTCTGTGAGAAGCCGCTGGCGCTAACACTTGCTGACTCTCGTGAAATGTTGCATGCTGCTGAGCAGGCAGGGATTAAGCATATGGTGGGATATAACTATCGTTTCTCACCCGCGGTACAGCTTGCTAAGAAATTAATAGACAGTGGTAGACTAGGTCAAATTTATCATTTCCGGGCGTGGTTTCTACAAGATTGGATTCTCGATCCTTCTTTTCCACTCGTATGGAGATTACAGAAGGATATTGCTGGCTCCGGCTCCCATGGAGATCTAGGGGCTCATCTTATCGATCTTGCACACTTCCTAGTTGGGGAAATGAAGGAAGTGATTGGGATGAGTGAGACGTTTATTAAAGAGCGCCCATTAGCTAGTGAAATGACAGGACTATCAGCAAAAGGCAGCATGGAGGGTCCTAAAGGTCCGGTTACAGTCGATGATGCGACTTTATTTATGAGTCGTTTTGTAAACGGTGCCATGGGTAGCTTTGAGTCAACTCGCTTTGCAGCAGGGCACCGCAGTACGAATTCTTTTGAGATCAACGGAGGTAAGGGTAGTGTGAAATTTGATTTTGAACGAATGAATGAATTAGAAGTCTACTTCACAGATGATGATGAAGATGTGCAAGGATTCAGACGTGTACTAGCTACAGATGCAGCACATGCTTACTCGGAAGCTTGGTGGCCAGCAGGTCATACTATCGGATTCGAGCATACATTTACACATGAAATGTTAGAAATGCTAAATGCGATACATGAAGATAGACAACCATCGCCTAATTTCAGTGATGGCGTGAAGTGTCAAGAAGTATTGGAAGCTGTTGAACGATCCGTTGAAGAACGTCGCTGGGTATCGATCTCAGAAATGTAATTTCTAATATAGGAGTGTGAGGGAATTGAGAAAAGCTTTAATCGTATGGGGTGGATGGGATGGTCACGAGCCCGAGCAGGTTGCTAATATTTTTCGAGATGTACTAGAACAACAGCAGTTCGAAGTAGAAGTATCGGATACGTTAGAAGCGTTCTCTAATCGAGAGAAGTTGCTTGAACTTGATTTAATCGTGCCTGTATGGACGATGGGTGAGATTAGTAATGAACTTGTGGATAATGTACTGGCAGCCGTTCAGAGTGGGGTTGGTATTGCAGGCTGTCATGGTGGGATGTGTGATTCATTTCGTGCGAATGTGAATTGGCAATTCATGACGGGTGGTCAATGGGTAGCTCACCCCGGTAATGATGGGGTAGAGTACAAAGTCAATATGAAATATAGTTCAGGAATGCTGTTTGAAGGTATTGAAGATTTCGAAGTCAAGAGCGAGCAATATTATCTTCATATTGATCCAGCGGTCGAAGTGCTGGCTACAACGACGTTCCCTATAGCAGATGGACCTCATGCTACGAATAGAACGGTTGAAATGCCTGTCGTATGGACGAAACGTTGGGGCGCAGGACGCGTGTTCTACAACTCTCTTGGACATCATGCGGATATTGTGACGATACCACAGGTTCAAGAAATGATGCGTAGAGGATTCTTATGGGCAGCTGATGGCAAGCAGGTAGCCGAGCAACAGGATCATGTTCATGATAAGAGCACAGCTTACAATGGGATGGCAGATAGCAATTACTAGCAGTGTCATGGAAGGAGAATTTAAAGTGGATAAAATTAAGGTGGGTATCATTGGTTGTGGAAAGATCAGTAGTATTTACATGGAAAACTTCAGGAAATTTGAGATAGTAGATTTAATAGCCTGTGCCGATCTCGATCTAGAGCGTGCCCGAGAAAAGGCAGCTGAATTTAGTATTGCAAAAGCGTATACGCCAGAGGAGCTTCTGGCTGATCCGGAGATTCAGATTGTTGTTAATTTGACGATACCGATTGCGCACGCATCGGTATGTCTCCAGGCTCTAGAAGCAGGTAAGCACGTCTATGTTGAGAAGCCGCTAGCTGTGACCCGAGAAGAAGGGGAGCGGGTATTGAATGCGGCTAAGCATCATAATTTACGAGTTTCTTGTGCTCCTGAGACGTTCTATGGTGCAGGTATTCAGACAGCGTTGAAGCTTATTAATGATGGGGTTATTGGTCGACCTATTGCTGCAACCGCCTTTATGATGAGTGGGGGGCATGAGGGGTGGCATCCAGATCCTGAGTTTTATTACGCTGTGGGTGGAGGTCCGATGTTCGACATGGGCCCTTACTACCTGACGGCGCTAGTGCAATTGCTTGGCCCTATTAAAAGAATAACAGGTATAACAGGTCAAGCGCATGATGAAAGAGTGATAACAAGTGAGAAAAAACGTGGTCAAACAATTTCTGTGGAGATCCCAACACATGTAGCTGGAGTCATGGAATTTGAACAAGGAGCCATCGGGACGATGATTACAAGTTTTGATATCTTTGGCGGAAGTAATTTGCCACCCATTGAGATATACGGTACTGCCGGAACATTACAAGTACCCGATCCTAACGATTTCGGTGGACAAGTGAAATATCGCCTCCACCGGCAATCAGAGTGGACAGAACAACCGTTATTGTTCGGATATGATAGTAATACAAGAGGAATCGCAGTAGCGGATATGGCCTATGCAATCCAAAGCGGTCGTCCTCATCGAGCTAGTGGTGAATTAGCTTATCATGTCCTTGAAGCGATGTGGGCATTTCATGATTCTTCAGATGATCGGAAACATTATGAAATGCAAAGTACATGTACTAGGCCGAATCCGATGCCGGAGAATCTCGAGCCCTACACATTAGACATATAATGAAGATCGGTAGAAATGATCTAATAGTATGACGTATTGATTACTTAAGTCAACATATTGCACAAATGAAAGAGGCGGTTGCAGACGGAGTGGAATTGATGGGTTATACGAGCTGGGGGCCAATTGATCTAGTCAGTATGTCTACATCGGAAATGTCCAAACGTTACGGGTTTGGGTCTGTCAATAGTTTTGTGTAAACTCTTTTAATATGGCTTCTCCCCGAGGGGAGATAAAAATCATTTCACATACTGCCCAACACGTTCTGGA
>NZ_JBNPWS010000048.1:0-21287 GCF_050433705.1 Paenibacillus sp. DS2015
GCGAGGTGTTTTTGTCAATACGGATAAATTTATTGATTTCTTCTTACGGTCTTAAGGGTTTAAGCTGATAATCCAGCTGCGAAAGTTGAGTTACTAACCTTAATGTTTAATTACGGGAGGAACGTCATGATACAGGAAAGTTGGCAGGCGGAGTGGATATGGGCAGCAGGAACTGCTCATGATAACAATGTTTATGTGGAAACTCGTAAAATCTTTGTTGTAGATAAGGCAGTCAATCTAGCTAAGCTGAGAGTTTCGGCTAATCAGTTCTATAAGCTATATGTGAATGGTGTTGAGATTGGAAGGGGGCCTACTCCGGCCGATCTTTCCTGGATCTCATTCGATACGTATGACGTTTCCAATTATGTGCGAGAGGGAAGCAATGTCATAGCTATTCTCGCACATAACTTCGGCAAGGATAGGATTGTGACGGGGCAATTGCAAGGACCTGGCGGTGTGATTTGTCAGTTGGATTTATATGATGAGGGTGCGGCAGCTGGCAGCAACATTCGGACAATTGCGAGTGGTTCGGACTGGAAATGCAGACGTTCGCCGCGCTGGAAGCCAGAAGTCAGTCGTCTCCATTACTGGGGGGGATATCGCGAAATAATGGATCTCTCCCAAGAGGATGGATGGGAACAATCAGATTATGAGGATAGTTCATGGCCAATGGCTGCTGTACTTGCAGAAGCTGAGCAAGCCGATTCTCCATGGCCGAGGCTGATGCCGCGGGAAATACCTTTCCTTAAGGAGACGCTTGTTTCACCTGTTTCCGTTGTGTCCTCTGAGTCTTTTATGGGGGCGATACGATCACCGGAGGCACCGTTATCATCAGCTCGGTCAGTCATGATCGATGCGTCAGTACCGGGTTCTTTCCCACAAATTACTTATGATTTTGGAGCTGAAGTCGTAGGTTATCCGGAGCTGGAAGTGTTCGCAGAAGATGGCGGAGTCTTGCAATTGTTTTATGGAGAATCGCTGGAAGTAGCTCTGATGGACACTTACCTTCTTCAGAAAGGGACTAATCGGCTGTCTCCATTCGGGAGACGGGCATTCCGTTATATGAAAGTAGCTGTTATGGCTACACCTGTCCCGATTGAAGTAAGAAGCCTTCAGGTTCGATTCGTTCATTATCCGTTCGGTGATAGAGGCAATTTCAGTTGCAGTGATGAACGATTAAATCAAATTTGGGAGACGGGCCGTTATACGACAATCGTCAACAGCCAGAACCATTTTGAAGATTGCCCGCACCGTGAGGGAGCTTTATGGGTAGCGGATTCGGTGGTCATGGCCAAGGTAGTCTATCAAACCTTCGATGATCCAGCGCTCGTTCGCAAGTCCTTACTGCAAGCAGCACGAATTCAAAATGAGGACGGTTCTATACCGGGTACGGGTCCGCAGCATAATTCATTCCTGTTGCCTGATTTCTGTGCACATTGGCTTTTTGGTGTATGGGAGTATTATGCCTATACCAAGGATACGAGCTTTCTGCATGAGGTGTGGCCGTATGTGAATAGGCTCATAGATTGGTTTGCTGATCAGGAGGATGCAACGGGATTGTTTGCAAGTGCGGATCGCGAAGGCTGGTGGTGTTTCATTGACTGGTCAGATGATATTGAACGGGAAGATCGCGTGACAGCTATTTCTTGCTTCTATTATAAGTTTCTGATTACCTCAGCTTTAATGGCTGAGGAGTTGGGTGAAAGCGAAGCTGGTGCAGCTCTCCAGGCGAAAGCGATCACCCTGCGCGAAGCCATTCGCAATCTGCTTCAAGTACCAGGTACAACAATCTATGCGGATTGTCTAACTGATGCAGGTTTATCGGCAAGCGTGACTGCACAGACCAATTTCGCTGCAGCGTGGTCAGGCATCATGGATGAGACAGAAGTGGTGGCCTTTGTTCAGGACTATTATTTGCCGGAAAGATTGCCTCGGATTCGCGGAGCATTCATCTACCATATCGTATTGGAGACGTTATTCCGTTACGGATTCGCGGAAGCGGCTATTACTCAAATTCGTGATTATTGGGGCTCCATGCTGGATAGAGGAGCTACAACCTGGTGGGAAACATTCGATCCATCTCTGCCATTCGTTACAACGCCTAGCCCTTATTTAGGTCATACGCCTACCTATTTGCAAGACTCCATTCCTGTTAGTCTATGTCATGGATGGGGAGCATCGCCTACGTATTTATTAAGTGAGCAATTACTTGGTGTTGATGTAACTGAACTTGGTGTTGGATCTGTTATTCTGCAACCGACAGCCGTAACAGGCATTGAATGGGTGGAAGGGAATATTCCAACTCGACAAGGTGATATACAAGCCGAATGGAAGCTTGATAAGAACGGGGTAATCAGCTACGCTGCAACCTTACCGAAGGGAATCGCTTGGACAGCGATTGGACTAGAGGAATTGTCAGTAGAAACGGATGAAGAAAAAGTTAGAGTTACTGGGATTATGGCTGCAATTGAACGAGTGGAATGCTTGAATTAAATACGCATATGAATGGGGCGGAATTGCACCCATAATTGCAAAGGCAGTGCCTGACCGCTTAGGTCTAGCACTGCCTTTTACCTTGCGCAAACATTTATATTAAAGTATACTTAACTCAATTAAGTAAGGAGTGATGGTTTGATGGATATCGATAAGACGGACAAGACTCCGATGTATCAATATATAATGAATGACATTAAACGCAAGATTAGTGCAGGAGAGCTTAAACCACATGATCCTCTTCCGACTCAAATTGAGTTAGCGAAGGAGTATAATACGAGCGAAATTACTTCCCGAAGGGCATTATCCGACCTTGTTCAGGAGGGTTTTGTTTACCGGGTTCGGGGCAAGGGGAGTTTCGTTAGTGAGAACCCGACTTCCGCTGGTATGCAGAATATTCGTACGATTTATTTCGCGCATCGGAACTATGAAGTGAATACGTTTAACCACCCGTTCTTTACAGATATGTTTGAAGGGATCAAGCAAATATGTGATGAGAATGAGATCGCGTTCTATATATGGGATATCGGTGAAAATTACGAACTTCCGGACGATCCCCATGCCGGTATTATCTTGTTGACTATGAGTGGCGGGTTTGATTTGACACGCCTTACAGCCTGGCAGGAAGAGAATCGGCGTATTGTAACAGTTCACTTCTATTACCCGCATTTGGGTATACCTTATGTCATCGTGGATAACCTTACAGGTGGGTATCTGGCTACTCAGCAT
This sequence comes from Paenibacillus sp. DS2015, assembly GCF_050433705.1. NCBI lineage: Bacteria > Bacillati > Bacillota > Bacilli > Caryophanales > Paenibacillaceae > Paenibacillus > Paenibacillus sp. DS2015. The sequence continues at coordinate 3,223 of NZ_JBNPWS010000048.1, forward strand.
TTGCTGTCTCTTGGGCACAAGCGAATTGGTGTTATATTGACCGGTAATTCTCTAGTGGATTTAAACCAAGAGTTCTCTCTAAGGCTGCAGGGTTATCGTCTTGCCTTGTCACAGCATCAGTTGCCATTCGATTCTGATCTTATTGCTGTTATGGCTGGAGATGATGAACGAGTATTGATGGGAGAAGAAGGTTTCAGAGCGTTAATGGCGCTTCCGGATCCGCCTACAGCTATATTTGCCACAAGTGATTATAAAGCGATTGGCGCCATGAATGGCGCTAGAAGTTTGGGCATGAAAATTCCTGAAGAGATTAGTATTATAGGCTTTGATGATGTGAAGACGAGTGAGTATTCGTACCCAAGACTTTCGACTATTAACCAGAATACAAGAAAGCTAGGCGAACGTGCCGCAGAGATTCTCTTGTTCGATCTTAAGGATGGCGAGAATCGATTGGTGAAGGACGAAATCGTTCCCACACTCGTGTTGAGAGACAGCACAGCTCCGATTTCTTCCAAGCAAAAAGGTAAGTAGAATAGTGAATAAGCAGGCTCCCCAAGTATACGGGAGCTTTTTTTGAATACAATAACGATAAGTTAAATGATCCCTAAGCAACCATTTATTACTGAAAAAGTTGTTGCAAAAGTCTCTCTATAATCGTATACTTTTTGATATAAAGTATACGAACTAAATAGATCTATACTTTGCGACAGAGCGCCGCATTTTTTTTGGAGTCAGAATGGAAGCGCTTAATTTTCAAAAAAATAAGGGCAAGGGGAGACTAACATGATCAAAAGAAAAGGATTTGCCATTCTCTTGAGCATCGTAATGCTGCTGTCCATATTGACGGCTTGCGCCAAAGATGGTTCATCAGGGAAAAACGGTGGGACCAATGCCGCTGCAAACAAAGCGCCAGCCGAAGCAGAAACCCCGGCAGGTACCGAAACGCCAGCTTCCACGCTGACCGGTAACATTAACATTTCCTTAATGAATGCTTCGTCCTCAGTCTGGAATGCGGTTGCTAATGCTTATATGGCAAAGAATCCAGGTGTTAAGGTAAATGTGGATAATAAACCCCCTGACGGCTACAAAGAGTGGTTGACGGCTCAATTCGCAGCAGGCGAACCAAGTGTAGATATCGTGAATAATAACGAAGTTGGCGGATTAGTGAATGACGGTAAATTCACGAATTACTATCCATACTTTGATAAAACGAACAATTACACAGGCAAGCCTTGGAAGGAAAGCTTTGACCTCAGGGCAATGGGCATTAACTTGGAAGGAGTAAGCACGGAGGATACTCTCTTCAACCTTAACTTCGAATCTGTGCAAATTGTATGGATGTACAATAAAGACATCTTCCAAAAAGTAGGAATTACTGAAGCGCCTAAAACGTTCAAAGAGTTGATTGATGCCTTCAAAAAAGCAGAAGAAGCGGGATACACACCGCTAGCTCTTGCGGGCGATTCCAAATCGATGTGGAGCGGTCAAGCAGGCTGGTTGGTTCGTATCTATGCTGATCAATATTTGCGTGATTATATTAATGTAATCCGTTCCCAGGAACAAGACTACTCATTCGTGCCTGGTATAGATGACACCTATAAGTATGATCTAACTGATCCTTTTAATGACTCTAACAGCAATGTAACGAAAAACGAAATGAGACTATGGAAAGCGATTAAAGATAAAGAGGGTCCTTTCAAAATCGCTGGAAATCCACAATGGAAAAATTACTCGGAGAACTTGAAAACATTGTTTAGCTATGTTCCTGAAGGCTTCTTCGGTGTTAAAGAGGAGCAAGCTTATAACCTCTTCTTAACTGGAAAGGCAGCAACAATGGTAGGTACGCCGGGATCTTACTGGCAATTGCCTAAAGATTTTGCTGATGAGGAAAAAACAGGTGCAAAAGGCGGCGTGAAGCCGTTTGAATATGGATTCTTCAATATGCCATCCATGGAAGGCCCAGAGGTATTGGCGCCTGCTCGTACCATTCAAATTCCGGTTGGCTTCTACGGTATCGTGAATAAGGATGCGAAACAAAATGAGTTGAATATGGACTTCATGATGTATTTGACTAGTCCTGAAGGTTACCTCGTATATGCAGAGGCTACTCAGAATAGTTCTGATGCAGCTCTGTCTGGTGCTCCGGCACTTAAAGACGTTGTGCTTCCGGATGAAATGAATTCTGCGTTCGCTGACTTTGAGCCGATCGGTAATACCGAGGGTTATAACAGTGCAGCTAACAATCTAGCTCGCGGAATGTGGGATCATCAACCATCCATTCAAGATTGGGTAGGTTTAGTGCAACGTTTCTTTGCTGGCAAAGTAACAACCGATCAATATTTGGAACAGCTCCAAGCTAATATTGATAAGTATATGGAGCCTGCTATGAAAGAAATGAAACGAGAATTGTCTGACATAGAGAACCCAGAACGCAGACCGCCAGAACGTTAATGCGCTAGCTTCAATCTGCACAGGTGACTAGCCTGTGCAGATTGACCATTATTGATAAGAATATGGCATTTGCCGTCACAGGGACGGAAAGAAAGGGAGGACCATCATGAGAAAAAGCGCATGGATGTTTTTGGCATTACTACTGCTGCTAGGCGTTATCCCGCAGGCTGCTTTGGCTAAAGACAGTTGGTCCATCGAAGGAGCAGGGAATATTACCTCCATATCTGTAGCGGAGGATGGCAAGCGTCTGGCAATTGGTACGCACAGTAATCAAGCTTTAATGTATGATGCAGATGGAAACCAACTCTTTGAAGTGAAAACAGGCAATGTTGTCACAGGAGTTGAACTGCTTACTAACGGAAATTTATTTATATCTTCAGATGACCGTCATCTATATTCTTATGACCAAGACGGTGTACAACTATGGGATATCGATATGAAGAAACAAGTCAAGAGCATTTCTGCTTCACAAGATGGTACTGTGTTTGCGTTGGTTGCCCAGCGTTCCGATCAGCTGCTATTCATCGATGAAGCTACTGGTGAGCAGAATGATGCGGTTACAATCGGAACGACAATGAAATATGTCAAGGTATCTCCGAACGGGAAGTGGATTGCCGTTGCTGCAACGGATCAATATGCTTACCTCATTAATGAGAATAAAGAGATTGTTTATAAAGCAGCTGCAAGTGACCAAATTCAAGGTATCGCCGTGTCAGATGAGGGCGTTATGGCCATCGGTACGAAATCGAGTACGATAGAATTATTTAATCAAGATGGAAAAACGAGCGGTATCATACAAACGAAGGATATCGTTACAGATGTGAGTTTTTCTAGAGATGGAGCGAGTGTCGGTGCTTCAGATTTATCTGGTTACTTCTATATCTTTGATCATAATGGCAAGAAGCTATGGGAAAGCAAAGTAAGTGTCGAGGGTCGGCAAGTTGAATTTGACAATGAAGGTAAGACTTTATATACAGGTGCGGGTAAAGGAGCTATTTACAAGTTCGATGTAGGAAGCGTGGTTGAGGAAGCTAAAGGCAAAGCAAGGGTGACCATGATTTTGTGGGCTGTTGGGTCACTCGTCCTATTTGCGGGCTTGCTCTCTCTATTGTTATATATGAAGAAAAGAAATCGTCTGGGTGTCTTTCGTTCCATCTGGCGTTCCAAATGGGTGTATTTCGGTCTTGCACCGACGTTTCTTCTTCTATTCATCTTTCAATATTATCCAGCATTCTCAGGACTGATTCATTCCTTCTATGACTGGCAACCGGGCGGAAGGACAACCTTCATCGGCTTAGACAACTTCGAGCGAATGATTCATGATCCGTACGTAACCAAAGGAATGGGAAATCTATTACTGCTCATCGTAACGGGATTAATTAAAACGCTAATTCCTCCGCTGATAGTTGCGGAGTTAATCTATCATTTGCGGAGCAAGAAGCTGCAGTACGGCTTCCGTACCGCATTTACGGCATCGATGGTTATACCAGGTGTTGCGATGCTATTGATTTGGCAAAATTTCTATGATCCTAACGTAGGCTTATTCAACAATCTATTGGAAGTCATTGGACTAGGCTCATGGGCGCATGGTTGGCTCGGCGATCCGAACACCGCATTATGGGCTATTATCTTTATGGGCTTCCCGTTTATCGGTATCCTTCAGTTACTTGTTTTCTATGCAGGCCTACTATCGATCTCAGGTGAGCTAATTGAAGCCGCTAAAATTGACGGAGCAGGCTTGCCGCGGATTATTCGGTCCATTCATTTGCCGCTTCTTGCGGGTCAGTTCAAGTTTTTGCTCATCTTAGCACTGATTGGCATCGTTCAAGACTTTAACGGCATTCTGATTGTCACGGGCGGAGGTCCAATGGATTCAACTTATGTACCTGCCTTGCAAATGTACTATGCCGCTACTAAATTCAATGACCTTGGCTATGCATCAGCACTTGGTGTAAGTATGTTCATGGTTGTCCTGGTCATTACTATCATCAACATGAAATTTATTAAAACACCGAATGATTAAGGGAGGGACACAACCATGATCACTAGTCAGGATGCGAAGTTATTGAAGGTCGGAGCCAAGGTTAAAAACAAGGGTCTGTTCAAAGGGAACATGAGCATCAATCAAATTATCAACGTCATACTGCTGGGGCTGCTCGTTGTCCTGATGCTAGTTCCAATTCTGTTCATGGTAGTCAGCTCACTGAAGAGCAATTCTCAAATTCTAGGGAACTTCTGGGGACTGCCTTCGCCTGCCAAATGGGGAAATTATAGTGAAGCTTTCAACAGTATTTGGCGTTATATCATCAATACATTGGTTTATGCGATAGCTGCAAGCTTTCTAGTTATGCTTCTATCCGCTATATCCGGTTATATCTTTGCCAAGAAGGAGTTTCCCGGCAAAGAGATGCTGTTTCTCATGATGCTGGCCATTATGATGATTCCAGGCATTCTAACCTTAATTCCTTCTTATGTACTGTATGAGAGTATGAATCTGACAAACACGCCGTGGGTTATTATTATTGCCGCTGCTGCCGGAGGGCAAGTATTCGGTACGTTTCTATGCCGGAGCTTTATGTCCGGGCTGCCAAGCGAATTGTTCGAAGCGGCACGTATTGATGGGGCGTCTGAAATGCGTGTTTTCTTTCAGATCGTCATACCGCTCTCCCTGCCTATCTTGGCTACCTTATTCATTATGCAGTCTGTAGGCGTGTACAATGACTATATTTGGCCGTTGCTGACGATTCAAGACAGCAGTATTCAAGTTATTTCGGTAGGATTGACACAATTCACGAAGCAATTCGGTATTACCGATGTGGGCACTAAATTCGCAGCCTATGGCATCTCTTCGATACCGCTTATTCTGATCTTCTCCTTCGGGATGAAATATTATATTCAAGGCATGACACAGGGCGCTTTGAAAATGTAAAGGTGGAATAATCAATGATAGATAAACTACAGATGCTCCCTCAATGGATATGGCATGGTGATCGTGAGAAGACGAGCAAGGTAGAATTAGTGAAATCCTTCATGCTTGAATCCACTGCAGACCATATAGAGTTTCGAATTGCGCTGACCGGTGCAGTTGAGGTGGAATTGGACGGCAACATTGTTGGTGTAATGGAAGAAAGTGCAGCTAATATTTGTACTTTCCATCGGATACTATCTTTCCCGATGAGTCTTGAAGCTGGTGAGCATACACTTCGGCTACGAATTATATGCACGAATATCATTCCAGTAGTGCCGATCAATATTCATCTTCAGGGAAGACAAGTGGGCTGTATCGCTTATTTGAAGGCAGATCATTATTGGCTTTGCACAGACGAATCATGGCTTGCGAATGGTGAACAAGCAGCTAGCATCTGCTTGCTCGGTGAGGAGCCTTACGGTGATTTGGAAGAAGGACCGGAATGGTTCGTAGCAGGAGGGTTTAGAGATATCGTTGCCTCTCCATTAGAGTGTGTTTCTCTATTGTCAGTTAATGAGGCAAAGGCACAGTTGCTTAACAACCAAGTTCTGCTCAGCGGAAGCGGGAAAGGAAATATTCATATTCCGGCGCCGATTCGCAATGAATTTCATATTTTCTATCATGTTCGGAAGCAAACGGAATGGCGTGATAGGAACACTTTTATCCGTGAGATGAACTTGTCTAGCATGCCTGTTTGTGTGTTGGATTTGGACAAAGAATACAATATGCGCTTTCACCTCAAGAATCGTTCTAATACATCACTTACAATTGTATGGAATGGTGCGGAATCGCTGCAGGAGCTTGAACATTATGAAGGATTAATTACAGAAACTATTGAGCTTGAAGCAGGCGGAGTTCACACTACCCTTCCGCAAGGTCTTCGTTATTTCCGTATGTATGTGCTGGCGGATGAAGGATATCCATTTGAATTAGAGTGGCAGGGGGAAGAAGTGGGAGTAGCTCTAAATCAAACGGGGTCGCTTCGGACAGATTCAGCGCTACTTAAACAAATATTCGATATCTCCTTGCATACGAATCGCGTATGTCATCAGATTGGATTATGGGATGGGATTAAGCGAGATCGATTGAACTGGACCTATGACTTTTATCTAGCTGCCAAAGCCGATTATGTATTATGGGATGATCTTGCTGTGCTTCGCCGTTCTATTGTGGAGCTTGGGCAAGGGACACCAGACGGTTATTGGATGAACGCGATTCCTTCCTATACGCTGTGGTGGTTGAATAATGTATGGGAGTACTATTTGCACACTGGAGATAAGGAGTTTGTCTTGTCCATTGAGCATGATATCGTAAGACACTGCCGGCTAGTGGAGAGCAATGTTGATCCTAATACTCATGTATTGCTCAATGTTACACCAACGCTGATGGAATGGGTGCCGATGGGGCCGGAAGAAGGGGTTCTAGGCATGCAGGCTTTATTCCGTATAACAGGGGATAATCTTCGCAAGCTGAAAAGCTTCATACCAGAGCTGACCGAATTAAATGACTGGAGTCATCCGCAGATTGAAGAGGAGAGCTTCCTTTCTGGTGAACAGCTGATTACGAAGCTTATGGGTATCATGGCAGGGTATGTCTCGAATGATGAAGGTGAGACATTCCTGCGCTCTTATCAAATACAGGATCCGATAACACCGTTGTCCGCTTATTGGTTGGCCGAATGCTGTTCACAATTTGGGCTACAGGAAAAGGCTTGGAAAGCTATATCAACAGTGTGGGGTAAAATGCTGGAGGAAGGTGCGACCACCTGTTGGGAGAGCGTAACGCTTAAACATGAGAGAGACTTTCATGATGCTTTAACAACCTATACCGCCTACAATTCATATCGAATGAGTCTCTGTCATAGCTGGGCAGGCACTCCTGTTCATTGGATATTATCGCGGGTACTGGGCATTACACCACTGGAGCCGGGCTATCGGAGTATCGCTTTCCGTCCACAGAAGTTGACCGGAATTGGGACCTGCATGGGCAGCATTCCAACACCCTTTGGTCCAATTGAAACAGGCTGGGAAGAGGGACATTCGGAACCGCATATTTTACGGCTTCCAGAAGGAATTAAGCTGGCGGTAGAAGCATAGGGAAATATGATTGAGACAATAGAGGTTGTCACAAAAGCAGCTACCTAGCTGGGGAGACAGCGCTCGCTTTGAAGAGAAATAATGACGAACATGAAAAAATAGCAGTGCAGGGAGTATTCCTGTACAGCTATTTTGGTCTATGGTTTTTGTTCTGTTTAGAAGAAGATGAACCCATAAAATAATCAACGGAGTAAGCGAATGATTCTGGAGAAGCGTCAGCGTTCGCCTTTGTATAAGGATTCCAACCACATTCTTCGTTCAAGAATCTGGATATAACAGCGATCGCAAGAACATTCGCTTACGCAGGTTGTCTATTTTGAGTTCTCATTACTTCTATAGATCTCTGAATGATTTTCCATGTTAAACTAATAGAAGTTAATATATTACATATCGATGTGGAGAATCTATTATTCGAACGATAATAAAAACGATGGAGATGAAGTGGAAAATGACAATAACCAATCTAATTAAAACACGCAGAAGTATTAAAATGTTTAAGTCTGACCCCATTAGTGAAAGCGATTTGATGATCTGGCTCGAAGCTGCAAGTTACGCGCCTAATCATCGTATGACCGAACCATGGGAGCTTCTTTTTCTTGGACCAGATACTAGAGCGAAATTAAATCATAAAACGGACTTTGGCAGCGCGCCTGTTGTTCTTGCCATATTATCCAAACCCGCCCCCACTTCGTTCGAACGTGACGAGAATGTCATAGCTTCCTCCTGTTTTGCACAAAATTTCTTATTAGCTGGACATGAAGAGGGTGTAGGTGCATATTGGGCTTCTTTGGGTGCTTTACCGCATAATCGTGAAATTCTCGGTGTGCCTGAAGATTACGATGTTATTGGTGTATTTGGAGTTGGGTATCCTGAGGAAGTTCCAAATGCCAAACCGAGAACACCGATGATATCAAAAATCAAGTATCTATCCTAAAACAACAACCTGTCGGATGAATCTGATATTTCAGTTGGTTGTACAGTGTAAAGAAGTGAAGGTGAACGAATGTGGAAACTTAAGCGTTTTTTGAGGCCGTACTGGCTATGCTTGCTAGCACCGCTGCATATGGTGATCGAGGTTTTTATGGATTTGCTGCAGCTTACATTAATGGCAAGCATTGTGGATGAGGGCGTCATATAACAAAGTTTTACAGCATCGTCGATGGCGCTCCTTGGTCGCCAAGGGGGATTTCAGAGAATTTTAATCAGGCGATACATTCAACCAGCTATATCTGACGACCCGTTCCCTTTGGTCACTTAAGCCGCTTGAACGTCAGAAATGCGCAACGTTAGTACGCCAAGAAGTTTGGTTCATCTGACAAGGTGAAAGTCCTTGTGGGGCAAGGTCTAACCAACTACCCCTATCGAGTGTTGCGCTGACACAGGTAACTGCTAAGTGAAGTGTACTTTCAGAATAGCGATGAGTTCAAAGAGAAATCGAAAGAACGTTATAAAATCGAGGCAAAAAATAGTGAACACAAACACAGACACGGGTTTGATGTGGCATCCTCCTCGGGTCTAATTGGCATGCAGATGCAAGGTGCCATGGCAATATTTTCTGTTAATCTCAAGCGAATCATTACACTCATGAAAGAATCAAAGTAAAAAAATAAAAGAAAGGCGATATTCCGTTTAAATTTGAACGGAATATCGCTTTTTTGATTTAAAACATGTCTTCAACAAATTAAAAACGCAAGTTTTTCAGTGGTCTCGTTCAATACAGGAATCATCTTTTGTCGGCTGCGTAACTTTGAGTACAACTCTTTTTTATTTAGTGTCCTTGACAGAGGGTCCAGATCCTTCTTTGCTTCCTATTTTTTTTTTTTTTTTTTTTGCCTATTTACATAAACTAATGAATTAGTGTACTATGTCATTAGAACACTAATTCATTAGTTCAATTTCATTAAGAAGGAGTGATTTAAATGAGGGCATGGGTAGCTTTATTCAAAAAAGATTTTAAATTAACAAGAACGTTATTTTTCGTAGGACTACTCATTAATTTATTGATTACAATGTTGACGATATATTTGGGAATGAATGTAGAGGATACTTTACTTATGTTCATTCCTGTAGCGGCGACTATTGTTCTTCATGTTTTATATGTTCCGATTATGGTGTTTATCAGTTTGAAAACGGAGGCAAATCAGCTACATTTATGGCTGCATAATCCAAAATCGGCTTCTACTTTGCTAATTAGTAAAATAGTGAACGGGCTGATTATGAGCGTTATTTCATTATTGATGTTATATGTAATGTCTGGATTGTTGATTATACCCAAGTTCAGTTTAATTGAAGCGAATTGGACGGATACTTGGATGTCGGGATTACTGATATTTCCTCATATTATTTTGATTTCTACGTTGATTGGCGTGTTGGTGATGTTTTTGTGGGCCCTATATCAATTCCTTAAATTTAAAATCGGGCGTTGGAGCTGGTTAGTAATTATTGGCACGGTCATCCTAACAGGATGGATATCTACCTTGTTCGAAAGCACTAAACTGTATAGGTTATTGACACAATGGGGAAGCATGGAGATTAATTTTAGTTTTTCAACTTTTTCATTGGACCCTATACAAGTATATACAGGAGAATATTTCTATAACTTCTTTATCATCATTGGGTTATTCTTTCTGACCGCATGGATTATTGACAACAAAGTTGAGGTGTAACGATGGATGATTTTAATGCGTCAAAGCCAATTTATCTGCAATTAGCGGATCGAATCAATCGACAGATTGTAAGCAAAGAATTGAAAGCAGGCGAGAAGCTACCTTCTGTCCGTGATATGGGGATAAAATACAGTGTTAATCCAAACACAATTCAACGGACTTACAGTGAGTTGGAGCGTGAGGGTATCCTGGAAACGAAAAGAGGTCAAGGTACATTTGTTACGGAACAAGAAGATCGCTTGGTTCAACAACGTGATCATTTGAAACATGAGCAGATTCAGTTGTTCGTTCAGGTCATGCAGGAAATGGGATACAGCTCACTTGAGATTATTTCAGGTCTGAAAGACCACTTACACAAATTTGATAAAGGAGATGAGTAACGTGATTCAACTGACTAATGTTTCTAAAAAATATATGAAACAGTCCGCACTTAAGGACATTTCATTAACTCTACCCATAGGTAAAATCATTGGCATTGTGGGTGAGAACGGTAGTGGGAAGTCTACGTTATTGAAGCTTATTTCCGGATTAGCGCATCCCACGAATGGGAAGGTAACGGTAAATGGAGAGACTGCCAATCGAAGAATCAGCAAAGTCGTTGCATATTTATCGGAGCTTGATTCTTTTTATTCTATATTCACAGTAAGCGAAGCGATGGATTTTCAGGCTTCCCAATATACTGACTTTAACCTTACTAAAGCCGAAGAAATCATGAAATTTATGCAGCTAGAACCTCATATAAAAATCAAAAATATCTCGAAAGGAAATCGTGCTCGATTAAAAATCATGCTTACTTTGGCCAGAGAAGTACCCTACATTCTGATGGATGAACCATTGTCCGGACTTGATCCTATGGTGCGAGAATCTATCGTGAAAGGGATGATTTCTTATGTTGACTTGGAATATCAGACACTCATCATGACGAGCCATGAGATTGCGGAAATCGAATCATTACTAGATTGCTTCATTGCTATAAAAGACGGATCATTACTAAGAATGACTGATGTGGATGAATTACATGAATTAGAGGGTCTTGGTATCACGGAGTGGATGAAGAAGACTTATGTCTAATAGGAGGGATAAATATGAGAGCAATGGTATACACCAAATACGGATCGCCGGATGTTCTTCATCTGAAAGAGGTAGAAAAACCTACCCCCAAGGACAATGAAATACTTGTGAAAATAGTTGCGACAACGGTAACAGCAGGGGACTGGCGCATGCGAAAGGCGGACCCATTCCTTGCAAGACTTTACAATGGTCTCCTAAGGCCCAAAAAAGTAACGATATTAGGGTTTGAATTAGCTGGTGAAGTTGAAGCAGTAGGCGAAGGTGTAAAACGATTTAAGAAAGGTGATCATGTGTTTGCGTTCTGTGGTAATCGTTTTGGTGCACATGCCGAGTACAAATGTCTGCCTGAAGATGGCATGGTGACCATCAAACCGACCAATATGACCTATGAGGAGGCAGCCGCTGTTCCAATTGGGGGATTGACAGCATTGAGTTTTCTTAGAAAAGGTAATATTGAGAGCGGACAAAAGGTTCTCATCTATGGAGCTTCTGGAAGTGTAGGTACTTATGCGGTACAGCTTGCCAAATATTATGGGGCTGAGGTAACAGGGGTATGCAGCACCACGAATCTTGAAATGGTGCAATCTATAGGAGCCGATAGGATAATTGATTATACGAAACAGGATTTCATAGCCAGTGGAGAACGTTATGATTTAATATTTGATGCCGTAGGGAAAAAAACATCGAAAATCACAAAATCAACATGCAAGAGAGCGCTTCGTTCTAATGGAAAATATGTGAATGTAGATATGTCACGAAAGGATAGTGTTGAAGATCTAGTCTTCCTCAAAGAGCTTATTGAGGCTAAAAAGATCATACCGGTCATAGATAGATGCTATTCATTTGAACAGATTCCCGATGCTCATAGCTATGTCGAAAAAAGACATAAAAAGGGGAACGTAGTCATAACTGTGAGGAAATGATATCAAAAAAAGGGAGGCAAACAAATGAGTAACAATAGGAAGAGTGCAATCATAGTGGGGGTACTATTTATACTTGCGGCGGTTTCGGCGATAATAGGTCTTCTTTTATACGATCCGATCCTAAATGGTCCGGATTATCTAATTAAAGGTTCGGAACATGCTAACCAGGTGATACTTGGAGCACTTATAGAGTTAATACTTGTCATTTCAGCAGTTGGCACTGCAACTACAATGTTTCCATTTTTAAGGAAATATAATGAAACTATTGCACTATGGCATGTTTGTTTCAGGTTTCTTGAAGCGATTGTCATTACTGTTGGTATAATCAGCATACTGTCCCTATTGACCTTAAGCCGGGAATTTGTAGCAGCAGGAGCCTCAGATATCGTCTCTTATCAAGCTTCAGGTACATTATTAAAAGCCATAAAAGACTGGACCTTTATGCTTGGGCCTCTTTTCTTTCTAGGTATCAACACGATGATGTACAGTTATATATTCTATAAATCCAAGCTCGTACCCAGATTAATATCCATCTTGGGTATGACATCGTCAATACTTGTTTTTATTTATGCCTTGTTAGTAATGTTCGGTGTAGGTGAACAGCTTTCTGTTTGGGGGATTTTGGCGATGCCAATAGCAGCTAACGAAATGATCCTCGCGGTGTGGCTCATAGTTAAAGGATTCAATGTTTCCGCAATCGATTCGAAGTCGGCCAAGGCCTGATGATCAATTAGTTTTAGTTAAATTATAGTAAAATCAACAAAGGTATGAATGAGTTATCTTTCCCTTTAGTTTCACCCTACTTATGGTAAGGTTCACCCTACTTATGATACGGTGAACCTTACCATAAGTAGGAGCAATTTATTACGATTGACAGCAACAATTTATTCGTGATAACTTTACAATAGAATAAAAAAGGCAATGTAACCTTCGGGTTCAACCTCGCTGAGAAGTGTGTTGGACCCTTTTTGCATTCAAAACCTGGGAGGATTCGTATGCTGAGAACAGAATTGCTTTTACAGCGGCTCAATGAGATCGGTAAGTCGCTCGAACGTAAAGGGGGGGCCCTTTTATTATTAGGCGTTGGTTCCGTTGGGGTCGAGACAGAACGGTTGGATGATTATTCGGATTTAGATTTCTTTGTTATTGTGAAACAGGGGGAGAAGAACAGATATATCGACCGATTGGATTGGCTCGAAGAAATACACCCTCTTGCCTATTCATTTAAGAATACAGATGACGGGTACAAGGTACTGTTCGAGGACGGAATTTTCGGGGAATATGCTGTATTCGAGGAATGGGAGCTGGCGGACGCCTCTTATACCGGGGGCCGGGTCATATGGAAGGATCCGATGTATGGCAATACGGAAATTGCCAAACCTTCCAATCCGATCCCCACCTTAAAAAATGATTCCTTGGACTTTCCTTTGAATGAAGCCTTAACAAATCTATACGTAGGGCTCGGCCGCTATGCAAGGGGAGAGCGCTTATCCGCTACGAGATTTGTTCAAGGTTACGCTATAGATAGGATTCTATCCGTGCTCCATCTATTGGAGAATGAGGTGGATTACTATCCCGACCCGTTCGGGAATGAGAGGCGTTTAGAGAAGAGATATCCCCGATTTGCGGAAATCATTGGAGACATGATACAGGGATACGATCATGTTCCCGAATCGGCAATTCGCATTTTAAATTTCATAGAAGAAGTGTATCCGGTCAATCGAAGGTTAAGCGATGAGATACGCCGGTTGGCTAATCTAACTTGCCGATAGAAACAGCGCGGGGAACCGTTTCATTTGAAATAGACAAATAAAGACTTGCCAAAAACGGAATAATCTCGGGATAAGTCAGAGTGAATCCATGAATAAAGAGTATGATAACTCAAATTAATTGCCCTTTAAAGCATAAAATTAACCGAGTGAGATCCCTGGTAATATTCCTGATCTCACTCGGTTTCTCCGTTTTCAGAGTTAGAGATAGGAACATATCAGAGTGTGACGATGAATCGCTGCATCTGATTATTTTCCCTGCAGAATTTTTTAAAAACAGACCATCGGCAGTCATCGACATATCGTTGTTGTCACAAAACGAACCCTTATCTCGTTTTATATGCAAATGGATCAAGGAGTGGTTGCAATGAAAGAATTGACATGTATTGTCGTTGGCGGAGGATATGCAGGTATTAATGCAGTTAAAGCAATTCGGAAAAGATTTAAGGGTCAAGCAAGTAAACGAATACTTCGGCTTATTTTAATCGATAAGAACCCTTATCACTTTCGCAAAGTATTGCTTTTTAAGCCCGCAGTCGGAGATGAAGATATTACTATTCCTCTGACAAGTTTATTTCCCGATGGTGTTGAATTCGTTCAGGCCACTGTAACGAAAATCGAATCAGGGGAGAAAAGGGTACTTTGTCAGGATGCTGAAGGAAATAAGAATTTAATAAAATATGACTTCCTCGTTTTGGCGGTGGGCAGCGTCGTGCGGCAACCAGACCTTGATCAGGGAGGTATGGCATTAGCGAGTTTAGAAGATGCGTGGAAGATTCGAGAGGTGTGGCGCGCAAATATAAAGAAAGCCGTAAAGGAAAAAAGCGCGAATGAACGTCAGAGATTAATGACCATTGCCGTTGTTGGAGCTGGCATAAGCGGTATCGAGACGTCTGCTGAACTAGCTTATTATATTCGTGAAGATGCGGTATTATTGGGACTTGACCCGAGTGCTATAAGGGTGAAATTATTTAACGCGAATAAGAGACTTTTCCCAGAAGGCCCGGCAAAGGTAGGGCTTAAACTGGAACGTTCACTTGACGCTTGCGGAGTAACTACCTTACATGGGAGAAGGGTATTACAGGAAAAAGAGGGGGAGATAACCTTATCTAACGGTGAGACGATGTCCGTTGGCCTATGTGTCTGGACGCTGGGACTGTTACCCAACCCAATGCTGCAAAGCATCGGGGTGCACATCACTTCGGAAGGATACGTGATCGTAGATGCAAGTTACCGGGTTCAAGGGGCCCAGGGTGTATACAGTATTGGCGACTGCGCGCAAATCATAGACCTTGTTAGCGGACGGGTGGACGGGAAGACGTGCAAGGAAGCCACCGCCCAAGCGGCGAGGCTTGGAAAGATTTTGTCGGCGGATATTGCAGGGCATCCAGCACCCCCACATAAGGAGTTTATTGACTTTTTTTGTTTTTCCTTAGGTCCGAAGCAGGGAATGGTATGGACACATAAATGGGGGATAGATATTATTTTTTCAGGAAAGCTGGGTTGGCGAATAAGGAAATTCACATGGGATTCGGCAAGTTTGTTAAAATAATATAAATAGAGGGTACGTGGAAAAGGGTGGAATTTGGGGATGCAAAAGTTATATGAGCATTATAAAGGGCTGCTATTTACGCTTGCTTATCAACTGACTGGATCGCTCTCCGATGCGGAGGATGTTGTGCAGGACGTATTCTTGAAGTTGCATGATGTAAAGCTGGAACATTTGGTTGAACCCAAAGCATATTTGTGCAAAATGGTAACTAATCGCTGTCGAGATATATTCAAATCGGCGCGTAAGAGGCGGGAACAGTATTTCGGACAATGGCTTCCTGAGCCCATTCTTACTCCGAATGATGAAGCGCTTGAATCAGTTGTTCAAGGCGAGTTGCTGTCTTATGCTATGCTCGTATTGCTTGAAAGGCTGTCCCTTACGGAAAGGGCAGTGTTCGTGCTTCGTGAGGCGCTCGGATTTGAATATGCTGATATTGCGGAGCTCGTTGGTAAAAGCGAAGCGAATTGCCGCAAGCTGATCAGCCGTGCAAGAGGCAAGATGGGGATTACACCCGATGAACCAGTCAATCCCGAAGCAGCAAGCGAAGAGTGGGTCCGTCGATTATTAGCGGCTCTCGAACAGGGTAACGTGGATATGGTTGTATCCATGCTCGCCAAAGATGTCGTGTTGGTCTCAGATGGAGGGGGGAAAGCTTTCGCCGCTGTCCATCCTATTGAATCGTGCGATCTCGTCACCCGTTTCCTACTCGGCTTAATCCGTAAGGCTTCTCATTACGAAGGAAGCATGCATGTAGAAATGAGGGAGATAAATGGCCAAACAGGACTTGTTATCCGTTCAGGAGAGGGCAACGTAACTGTTGCGCTCATGCATGTCGAGAGCAATTCGATTCGAAACTTCTACTTTGTTAGGAATCCAGATAAGCTGAGGCATATATTGAAATGAAAAGATGATTTGAAAATAATCACAGTTAGAACTGTTATGGAGATGCGTATTGCGCATGGTGGTAAAGCAAATAGTAGAGTTGCTAATTATATAAACGAAAACAAAGAACCCGAGTGATTAATTGTTGGGTTTCTTTGATTCATCTTTATTTTGAGGATAGCAAAATCGCCTTTATAAGTCTAACCGTACCGTTGTAAGCATGATATTGAGATCTTTCATACGGATATACTGAGCAAACACTATTCCTTCGGACAACATTCATTGTTTGTTATCACGGTCTACTCCACACATGTGGTATACGAGAACAGGGTGATTTTTTAAGGAGACAAACCCTCACCTAATATCATAAAAGAACTAATTAAATCATACTTGGATGAATATAAACCTTTATAGAATAAGGTTCCTCGTACATGGTTCTATTATAGCAGTGATGGTTTCATGTTTGAACTTTGATCTAAAAATGACTTCGTTTCGTGTTCACGACCTCATTGGATTGGTTGCGCAGTTGCCCGCAAAAAAAGACCTTCATAAGCACAGTATGAAGGCTTTGAATAACGATATCATATGAGTAGCGAAGCTACGCGGCAATTGCGCAAATCCATGTTGAACGATGCCGCGAATATTTGCTAGCCTACCACCTATGGAGTTTGTTATTTACCTCCATCTCTGAATGTAGCACAATATAGGAGACGTCATTTTCATACGGCTAAGGTCAGCGTGCTAATTCACCAATGAAGACATACCTTCCCCCTCCCCAGATCAGGCATCGTGACAAAAAGTATGCCATTTCATCGCGCTCACCCACCGCCCGGATTCAACGCCAATATTTGACACCAAGTTCCTCCACAAGAGGGGCAAAGGGAAATATCCACACCGGTTAACTTGAAAATAAGTTCTTTCGCTGTTAATTTTACTTTGGGTTTAATCGGCGTACGAGTTAGACGCAAACACTTCAGTAGTTTTGTTTTTCGGTTGGCGTTGCTAAGAAAGCCATAATATCTAATCTTTTGAAACCCAGAGGGTAGCACATGCATCATGAATCTTCGCATAAACTCCATCGCATCCAGAGTCAGAGGCTTCACTTTGTCATCATCTTTGTAATCTCTGAAATGAAAGGTTAGGGTCTGATCATCCATCGCGATCAGCCGATTGTTGTAAATCGCCGTCTTGTGCGTGTACCGACTTAAATATTTGACGACGTGAATGGAACTCTTGAACGTTTTTTTGCAATAGACGATCCAATCCGGTTCATAGAGTGCTTCTATGAGCGCGAGAAAAGAGGATTCCTCTGCGTAGGGCAGAGAGGTCTCAGTAAATATTAGTGCTTGCTCTGCATAAGCTTTTTTCAAAAAACAAAGATTTCTTCTTCACTCTCGGAACATGTAGCATGTTCCATTCGCGAAAAAGCACAGATTGGTAATAAAACTTGATGGCGCCATAAGCAGAATTCACGTAGGCAGAACTGAGTTTCTTCGTTTTAATGGCATGATGAAGAAAAGCTCGAACTTCATCGTACCCAACGGATGCAGGAGGCTTACCACAAAATGAATAGAAACGTCGCATATGGGCTAAATAAGTTCTTTGAGTACTTTTGGCAAAACCTCGTAACTCCATTGAAAACGTCATGGATTGAATCCAATCTTGCATAGATAACACACCTTCCTTT
>NZ_JBNPWS010000049.1:0-20831 GCF_050433705.1 Paenibacillus sp. DS2015
ATGAATTAGCATAACAGGGTGTTGGCTCAGGGTGGTCAACTTTTGGATTAGCAATGACTATGTAAGTGGTACACTTTTAGATTAGCAGATACACCCCGGGATGTTTTATAATTATGACTATTTAAATATGTAGTAATCTCAATTATCGTTTTCCCCTCTGCATACATTTCAAAGACCATTCTTACAATCGGAGCCTTTTCATGGTCAATAATAAACCTTTTATTCTCATCTACCTTATAACCTAAAGCAACATTTCCTCCTGTCCGTAGACATTTCTGAGCATTAATATCCATTCCACGTCGAATCTTCTGAGACAGTTCAACCGAATAATATTCAGCCATACTTTCGAGCAAGCCCTCTACTAAAATACCGCTGGCGTCATCCGTAATATTCTCTTTGGCAGAAAATACACGGACATTATTTTTCTTAAGTTTTGATTTATAGATCGCAGAATCATATCTATTTCTAGCAAATCGATCTAGCTGGTAGACTAAAACACCTTGAAACATTTTCTTATGACTATCATCAATCATTTTTTGAAACTGGGGACGCTTATCCGATGTTCCAGATGTGGCTCTATCAATATATTCATGAATAACGGTCATATTGTTCTTCTTAGCAAAATCATAGCAAACCTGTAACTGCCCCTCAATGGATTGCTCAGTTTGCATGTGACTCGAATAACGGGCATAAATGACTACATTCATGGATTTCCCTCCAGAAATCTATTATATACATCATGCAAATCCTCAGTAGGACTTCCGGTTGTTTCCTCCCAATGAATTTCCCTTCTACGAATTATGTTCTCCCAGTCCGTTGCAAACTCTGGTTCGTATTCATGAACTGTTAGGTCACCTGATACATAGGATCGTTTCAACTCGTACTGATATTCCTCCCGAGTAACAATATCCCCGTTAAGAAGCTTGTAATTCTTAAAAACTTTTGCTACATCATCTATTTCTTTTGGAGTTCTTCTTGACTCAAACGCTAATTTAAGAAATAAGGATACGTTATTATTTCTTGAAATCAACACTGTTTTACCATCATTAGTTACATATTGCAAATTTGAATCTGCAATAGAACTATATAATTTCCTTAAAATACGATAAGGCGTATGCTCTTTACCCGCCTCATCTAATCCAAACAAAAAATCTATTGATACATTTAATATTTCCGCAATTTCTAAGGCTATGTAAACTGACGGAATTTGAGGTTTTTCCTCACTCAAATAGTTTGTTATAGTCCCTTTAGATATTTTCAATTCATTCGCAAGAGCTTCTTGAGTTTTTTTACTTTCCTCCAGTGCCTCCCTAAATCTTGCGGAAAACTTTTTCTTTAGAGCAGTTTCTTTATCCGAATCAGTAAACATTTCTATCAATCCTCCTGATATAAGTTCATTTCATTATATATCCATTATAATAAAAAATCAATTCGAAATAACATTAATTTAGTATTTATTATAATAAAGTATTAAAATATTATCCTAAAAGTATGGTATGTACCAAAAAGTATATGAATAGTACAATATAGTTGTAAGGTTCAATCAATTGATTTCAGACTTCAGGCGGTGATCTTAATGTGTTCTCTTAAATCTCATCAAGCAAAGTTAATATCCGATGCTCAAGCCAAGCAGTTAGCTTCGTGCATCTGCTCAGGGGTCAAACTTTTTATTGAGCAACATTCAGATTTGTACCTGGAGTTTATTAACGGGGAAAGCCAAACTTTATTAGACAAAAAGGATTAGAACAGTTGCTAGTACAACAAAATATTAACTACCTCGCTGGCCAGCGGTTAACTATAGATATCAGTAAAAAAATAGTCTTTAGGAGGAATTAAAGAATGGCACTTCAATATATCGAGAAAGTACATGGTATAACTATCACTGCAGACAAGGAGGATCAAATCCCTACAATATCTCGTCTTATTTACTCTGGAATTCTACTTTATATCGTAGAAGCAGGTGAAATAATTACGGTTGAACCGAGATATAATGAAGGCTTGATAGAAGGGTGCATATATCGGGTTTCTACATTGTCAGATGATTCCCAATTACAAGGTCTCTTAGTACGAATTCCAAATATGAGAGTCGCCCTTACACCAATAGATATTGAGTACGGCTTGCCAAAGCTGACTTTTCGTTGCGGTAAAGACTATGGAATATATGTATTATCATCTGAAAATGATATCATCCACTTCACTAATGATGTAAGCCAAGTAGAAATTATAGGAATCTCCTAAGCGTAAAAAGGATGCGTTCAATAGGTGCATTGGTGAGCGCAATCATTGAAACCAGTAAACTCGATAGAAGTCCTATTCGAATTTAGTTACAGCACTGAGCATAACCATTTCAGCCACTATTAAGGAGGTTGCCTTATGAAAATAGAAAATATTTTGTTGACGCTTGAGCAAGTCGCCAATGATTCACAACTACTTTTGGTTGGGGTAAACCCCTTTAAGTTGTATGAAAACCAACAGGTAACAGACAAAATTGGTGGAATCTCGTATGAATGTGTTGCTCCAAAAAATAAATATGAAAGACTCATTGTAAAGGTACCGTCACATCAGCCCATCATTGAAAATGAGGATATTGAAGAGGATACATTTATTCAATTTATCGGATTCATAGGCAAGTTCTATCGGGACCGTAACGGATATTATCAGCTTAGTTGCCGAGCAGAACAAGCATTTATTGTTCCAAATAATTAAAAGGAGATGTAACCATGAAAAAGCTATATGAATATGCAAAATCATTAACTGGACGTTTGTTTAAAAGGGAACTTACTTCAGATGACAAGGTAGCCCTCACTAGTATCATCCTTTGTATTATTGTAGTCTGCACTTTACTTGCGACCATTAAGTACTGGGGAGTCCCTTTACTTGCCATCGGGTTTGTTAGCTATCTTTTCTATGATAAATACAAAGAGGGGCAGGTTCAATCGAATACAGCCCCGATAGATTACATCGTGTATAAGTGTCTCTATCATGTAGTTTGTCAAATCCATGATAGAATCGGAGCACGTAAGCCTCTCGACCTACACGATATTTCAGCGCCTGTACCATGCATTATGAAAAATGGACTTCCCATGATTCAAGCTAATATTCCTAAAGCACACAATAGCCCACTTTCACCAGAAGAGTTGTCTCTTATTAGGAAGCATCTAATGGCTCGTATTGAGGCACATCTGCGTGATGGTAACGTGGAGGGCATCCCCTATGCTTCACTTAATGGCGATTGCCCTATTATCCTTATCGAGAATATCAGTGATGAATATTCTCATTTCACGGTCACTTTGCTCTTCGTCGATAATCAACGAAAGTTGGAATACGCCTATTCGAAAATGAAAAGAAAGCCAACGACTGATATCCCTACCTCAATGAATGATAAGGACTTTTAATTTATGCTAAATCTTGTCTTTGATTACGAGTTGTGGCAAGAAGGTATCTACCATTACTGCCAGTGGGACTATAAGAAAGTGCCCCATATGCTTGTCTTCGGTTCCACTGGCTCTGGTAAGACCTATCTTGTTAGAACAGTTTTAGCGCGGGTCGGACTAAAGATACCAGATGCGAGCACAATATTATGCGATTATAAAGCTGATGACTTTAGTTTTCTTAGGGGTGCACCAAACCACTTTGAGTTCACTCAATGTTCTGATGGTTTAGATCGGTTCTATAATGAGTTTCTAAGGCGTCAGTCGGGTGAAGACAACTCAAGAAGCTTCAAGCTACTGATGTTCGATGAATGGGCATCCTATTTAAACATGCTTGAGAAAAAAGAAGCTGATTCAGCAAGAGCAAAACTGTCTACTCTATTGATGCTTGGACGCTCCTTTAATGTTCACGTATTAATCAGCCAACAGCGCGCCGATGCGGAATACTTCTCAAAGGCTCGCGATAATTTCGGTCTTATCATAGGATTGGGAAATTTGAGTAGGGAGAGCGCTGCCATGTTCAACTTTGATCGTGATGAGATGACGGCAGTATCTGGAATGGGTTGTGGCTACATGATGACTAACGGCACCAATATGAAAGCTATCAGAGTGCCTGCTGTACGTGATATTGCAAAAATCGAGAAGTTCATTCGTAAAACCGTTTCACAATAGCACAGGTAAGGCATGTGGGTGGTTGGGCGAAGCCAATAACCGCCCACAATCAGCCTTGCGGAGCAAGGCTATTGGCTAGAATAGTATTACCTAGACAACTTATGTCGCATGTCGCGAATATTGGAAAGTGAGGGATTTATTATGTCTCGTGACTCTCAGTCGAGGAAGTACCAGATAACAATTAACAATCCGATAGACAAAGGCTATAATCATGATAGGATCAAAGAAGAACTTGGAAATATTAAGTCTATTTTATACTTCTGTATGGCAGACGAAGCAGGTCAAACTCATCACACGCATATATACATTGTTTGCTCAAGTGCTATCCGGTTTAGCACTTTGAAAAATAGATTTCCCGAAGCACACTTAGAGATCGCCAGAGGAACCTCTGAACAGAATAGAGAATATATATCCAAAAGCGGAAAGTGGGAAAAGGATAAAAAGCATGGCAGTATAATTTTAGGAACTTTTGAGGAATATGGAGAAATTCCTATTGAAAGACAAGGGGCACGAAATGATCTGGCTGATTTATATGACTTAATAAAGTCGGGAGCTTCAAACTATCAGATTATGGAGGAAGCCCCAGAATATCTATTCCATATTGATCGCATCGATAGAGCTAGAAATATGATTACAATAGAGGAGTTTAAAGAAAAATTCCGAGAGTTGGAAGTTACCTATATTTGGGGGAACACCGGTACAGGAAAGACACGTTATGTATTAGAAAAACACGGATATTCACACGTCTATCGAGTAACTGATTATGTCCACCCCTTCGATAATTACAAAGGTGAAGATGTGATTTTGTTTGATGAATATCACGGACAATTCAAGATAACTGATTTACTAAATTATTTAGATGGCTATCCATTAGAACTACCCTGTCGATATAATAATAAACAAGCTTGTTATACTAAGGTATATATAATTTCTAATATAAGCTTTGAGCATCAGTATCCGAAGCTCCAGACTCTCCAATCCAGTACTTGGGAAGCATTGAAAAGGAGAATCCATTCTTACTCAAAAGTGGATTGATTTCCGCTGATACCAATTCACTAGGCTTGTTGGCAGTTTTCCATGCGTTACTGATTACTTTAAATTAGGTACATTAGGTTTATGTAAGGAAGGCGTAGGTGAACGCAAAAAATAAAGGTACGAAATACCCCTTGGTTATTATTATAAAGTTCTTTTATCGATTGAAAGTCTGCTGGGGTGCATATAATGAATAAGGTTCAGTATATGCACCCGTCGTAGAACTGCTTGGTGGCAGTTCTCTTTAGGGTAATCTATTATTTTAGAGCATCGTAGGTTGGTGTGGCTAACTGGACACCGCCGTTACTTGCGCCTTTAGCGACCGCTTGTGCATAAGTCATTGCCCCCGAACTTCCGTTCATCCCGAAGGCTTGGGAGTCATACCACTTAGAACCTAACTGGACTAAAGGGCTAGCATGTCCAGAGTTAGCATAAGCCATACCGTTATACCCCAAGTAGTCCGTAATGGCTAGGACGAGATACGCTTGCGGGTCGCAGTCCGTGATCTTATGATACAACATATCGTAAAGGCTACGAGCTTCTCCGTTATCGGTGTATTTGGCTGCGGAATCTTTGGAGCTGTATACCGAACCTACTGCCTGTAACTTCATCAACTCTGAAAATGGTACTTTATTGGCTATTAATGTTTCGTACCTTTCTATATTACCCAGCGCTAGTGCATACTCTCTTCCTTTGGTGTACTGTATGTCCACAGTGCGGTCACCAGCGATATACCCGTCGTAAGCTTTTTTATACGGGTATGCAGTTTGATTATTCATTATCTGATCGTACAAACCACCAGACACAAACAACTTATCTACTTCTTCCTTGACGATCTTCATGACGTAGTTATACTCAGCTTGTGTCTGTGACCCATACGCGTGGTTTCCAAACTCTACGCTGATTTGCTTGTAGTTAGATACTGTATACCCCTTGCCAGTGAACTTGTAATCCCCTACTCTAACCGACTTCCACTGGTTCTTAGGTACCGAAATGGCGTACTTATTGGTTGGTGAAATGGCATCCGTTACTGGTGCTGTTATTTTTGTTGTTTCGGGAGTTTGTTGTGTATACACGATATCATCACCCGGTGTTACCCCGACACTTGTGATCATTACCGATTGTGCGGATTGATCCCACTTCACATTGGCTTCAAGGGCTTCACTGACGAACCGGAGAGGAACCATAGTTACCCCACTATATGTATTAGCAGGTACTGATAACTTTTTAGGTATTCCATTGACTGTTGCAGTTGATTTACCCAGAGTAATACTAATCTCTTTACTCCCTTTTACCGCTAGTATAGTCTTTGTCTCCGGAACATACTTAATAACAGCACCCAATGATTCAAATACCCCACGCATGGGCACAAGCACTACTCCATTCTGCATAATCGGAGATTGAGCATATATCTGTGATCCACCATCTATAATTACTTCAATTGAAGCAGATTTTGAAATCGATGCCGCTTGCACTTGAGTAGTTCCATGTATTCCTGTTAACACCAGCATTGAAGCTATGCCGATACTCCCTATTGTCTTCAAGGATTGTCCACTTCGCTTTACCATCATAGTTCACTCCTCAGATTCTTGCATGCTATCAATCTACAGATATCATTTACTATATATTAACTCAGTTACAAATATATTCACAGGTAATATATTGAAAGCAACAAAAAAACGATAAGATAAATTCTTATCGCTCTCTTGTGCACTAAAACCACAACGTTTTAGAAAAACACCTAGCGTGGTAAAGAGTGTTCGTTTTTAACTCTGTAAATGGAGCCGAGGGGAGTCGAACCCCTGACCGAAAATATTGGCACATAAGCTGCGCTTCGCGTTGGGTATAGTCACAGGTTTGATGTCACCTAAGAGTTACTAAAATTAGTAACAACCTGACTTTCCATTGCTTCCAAATCACCCAGTACATAATCTACATCTAGGATAAGCGAAGGGCTTGTCTTCTCATCCACATCGTTGCAACCCACTTTTCCCCTTTGATCACTGGTGTACCTGCATGCAAGGTGAGATCGTTTAATTCATGATTACTGTAAAAATATTCGAAGTAGACCGCCATGCCTTTGCTAGGAATAACAGAAAGATTAAGCATGGGGAATGTCGTTTCTCCGCCTTCCTCCACATCATTCAAATACATCACGATCGTACTAATTCGATTGTTGGCACTTGCTCGACTCGTTTCTGCGAAGAAATCATAATGAGGTTGATACTCTTGCCCAGGGGTATACAGCAGAACTTGCAAGCCATCACCATTCTCAACAGGAATATTCATAATTTGAGAGAATCGCTTCTCGATTCTTGTAACCGTCTCATTCTCCTCACAGAATACCCCGCTGCTCGTTCTAATTTGATTGACCGCATGATCTTGGCCTATTTTTGAACGTTGCAATTGTTCCCTAGAATGTTTGATTAGCTCATCGCATTCCTCATTGCTAAGCACATTTCCTAGTACGACAACCAGAGGTGCCTCATACTTGGCAAGAATTCGAATCTCTCGATCTTCTGTCTTGATCGTATTTCCAACATGATCAAATATCGTCCGTTCATTCTCTGTCGTATTCCCTATCATCCTTATGCAGCCCCTATAGTATGACATCACCATAAAAATAACATACCATTAAATGGGATTATTAGCTCTATTAACTTCAGAAAAGGAAAAATAATCAAACTGTCTGGTATTGGTGAAGGCGAGAGGAGTCGAACCCCTGTCCGCAAATAACGCAACCCAAGCTGCACTTCGCGATGGGTGTAGTCACAGTTTGGATATCCCCCTAGATAATCCCTGTTGCAGGATTTCCTTCAGTTCAGCCTGATTATCTTCTTCAGCTCACCGCAGGCGGAAATGAGTAGGCCGGATAATTGCATCTTTCTTGATGATTAATGGTACTATACACTACTCAGCAAGTACGATATCCCATTCATGTATTTCATAATTACGGGCACCTTCAACAATATACGGGTCTTCCTTCACCCACGCTTCTACTTCTTCCAGCATCCGTCCTTTGTAGATAACCAATCCTCCAGCCCCATCCGTAAAACGACCATTCGCCAAGAGTTTGCCTTCCTCACGGCGATTGGCAAGAAACTGCAAATGTTGCTCACGGAAAGTCACACTCTTATCTGCATCCTTCATTGGT
This sequence comes from Paenibacillus sp. DS2015, assembly GCF_050433705.1. Lineage (NCBI taxonomy): Bacteria > Bacillati > Bacillota > Bacilli > Caryophanales > Paenibacillaceae > Paenibacillus > Paenibacillus sp. DS2015. Next base: position 8,290 of record NZ_JBNPWS010000049.1, read on the forward strand.
AGAAAAACTGCGAAGTGCTTTATAGGCTCTGTTTCTATCTGTTTGTCACATTGCAGCTGATAGCCCAGCATTGCGGACATATCCTGACCTTCGAATCCGCTTCTTATGGCGCTTCGCAGTAAGTTTCTTACTTGGTTTCCGACTACAAGTGCTACACCGCTTTGCTCAGCCATTTCTACTGCTAGGTCGAGATCCTTACCCAGAAGTTTAATAGCAAAACCTGGCTTGTAATCATTCTTTACGATGTGATTCCCATAGTGACGCTCAAGCATCCGGCTGCCTGCAAAACTCGACGTCAGAATACGTACAAGTTGTTCTTCATCAACATCCGATTTTCTACCAAGCGCCAACCCTTCGCTAACCGCTTGGGTATGGATACCGACCATAAGCTGATTAATGAGCTTCACAACCGATCCGCTACCACTACCGCCCACATAATCGATTTGCTTACCCATCGCTTGAAATACGGGAAGCGCTTGCATGAAAACCTCTCTCTCACCACCGACCATAATGCTGAGCGTACCTGCGATTGCCCCAGTTGTACCACCACTGACTGGTGCGTCAAGAAATAAAAGGCCACTAACCGCCGCTGCCTTGTATAATTTACGATTTAGTCCAGGGTTAACCGTACTACTGTCTACAAGAATAAGTCCGGCACGACCATTCTCAATTAAGCCGTCTTTACCTAAGTACACCTGCTCTACATCTGCCGGCATCGGTAGACAAGTAAGTATGATGTCCATATCAGAGGCCAACTGAGCAATTGTAAATCCTATATGCCCACCAAATCCTTCAAGGAGCTCTTCAGCCGCTTTACTCCGGTTCACACCGTATACTTCGAAACCCGCTTTAATTAAGTTCTTTGCCATAGGCAACCCCATATTACCGAGACCAACAAATCCAACTTTCATCCTACTCATTCCCTCCTTAGCTGATAAGCATGCTGAACATAAATCCACTTATACTTTCATTGTAAAGTACACCTACAAGACCGTATAGGGACAAAACATTACCCACACCTCGTACAAAATAAATGTCTGAATTTACTGCAAAAACATTACTTAACCTCTAATTCACCCCTACTTTGAACAAGAAATGTCCAGCCAGTCCATTCCCTTCTGATCTTCTATCTTATCGAAATCGGAATTTTCTCTCCCCGCTTCGCGCTTTCCATCGCTGCGAACACCATCGCCATACTCATAAGATTATCAGAGCAATCCGTTTCAGATTTGTGTCCTTCCTTGAGCGCCGCCAGCATCTCATCGAAACATGCATCATGCCCTTCCTTCCCCGTCCAGATCGAAGCCGGAGCAACGTGCTCCATCTGGTGCATCCGTGAGGCAGATCCTAATTCACCCTGCACTACGCTACAGTATGGATCATTTTCCCCATCCCATATTAATGTTCCCTTGGAACCAATGATCCTCCAACTACCATGCCATGAGGTCGGAGCCCCTTCAGCACACCATGACCCATTGTACGAAAACACCGATCCATCGGAAAGCTCGAAGATACAAACTGCCGACGCTTTACCACCATACCAGGAATACGATGGATTAAATTCATGACAGTAGACAGAGATGGGATCAGCTTGTAAAAGAAACCGAGCCTGGTCGAACGTATGAATAGCCATATCCAACAGTAGCGGATTATTCATCACATCACGGAAACCACCAAAATGTGGCCCTAGAAAGAAGTCAACCGTAGTCTGCCCTGGTCCACCTATTATTCCCTGGTCAATCATGCCACGAGCTTCCCTTATTTGTTTAGTAAACCGTCGATTCTGCATGACCGAATAATTTTTATTATGCACTTTCACAAACTGCTCCATCTCGATAGCATCTTCTAAAGAAGCTGCCATCGGCTTCTCACCTAGAACATCACAGCCTAATTCAACCGCTTTCATTACGATTCGTTTGTGAACCTCAGGAATGGTGACATCAAATACCAGATCAGCACCCGTCGTCCGTATCGCCTGTTCCATATCAACACAGCATAAGCAATCGATCCCGAGTTCCTTCGCCATCGATTCTGCTGCGGATATATTAATATCAACTAGGGCAACAATTTCGATATCAGACCGAGTCATGGCGTACTTCACCCAACGTTTCGCCATATTGCCGCAGCCGACTTGTACGAGTTTAAAGGTTTTCTCTCCAACCGACATAACGAATTACACCCCCTGCTTCGACTTTAATGTCTCGAGCGGCTTGCGGTTTCCGAATTGTGGCGCCTGCCTCGTTGTCGGCGCAGCCCAATGTACAGCATTACGTATAACTGTTCGAATCTGTTCATTATAATAGGTAGGGTAAGTTTCATGTCCAGGTCTAAAGTAGAATATCTTACCTTGTCCCCGCTGATACGTACAACCGCTACGAAAAACTTCTCCACCCTCGAACCAACTGACGAATATCAACTCATCAGGTGTAGGAATTTCAAAGCTTTCTCCATACATTTCCTCTTCTTCGAGTTCAATATATTCTCCGATGCCTTCTACAATAGGATGTCCGGGAGAAACCACCCACAGCCTCTCCTTCTCGTCAGCTTCACGCCATTTCAAATTGCAAGTCGTACCCATTAGCTTCTTGAATATCTTTGAGAAATGGCCGGAATGAAGAACAATCAGCCCCATCCCCTCTAATACACGTTTATAAACACGCTCTACAATCTCGTCGGCCACCTCACGATGCGCCTTATGCCCCCACCAGATCAGCACATCTGTTTCATTTAATCGTTGTTCTGTTAACCCATGCTCTTCTTCCTCTAAAGTGGCATATCCAATTTCCAGTTCACTACCAAGACCTTCACCAATAGCATGGTGAATACCATTCGGATAAATGGCACGTACCTTCTCATTTATTTGCTCATGTCGAAATTCGTTCCAAACCAATACACGCTTCTTCCCATTCATACTTCTCAACCTCCCATAATTTTAGTCCGTTTGATATCCTCAATTATATGTACCTCATCTATCAAAAGATACGATCAAACCTGCCCTCTTCTTCTCCAAAAATGACATCCATGTTATACTTGCCCTCTGCATGCCCATCCCAATAAAAAGCGAGGTACTCTGTATTGACTATCCATATTGAAGCACATGAACTTCAAGTCAAAGAAGAACTCGTCGTCTATGCCCACCCCTTACTCTTTTTAAAAGTTTGGGAAATTGAAGCTCCCTCATTTAATCAGGGAACAGAAATCATTGGACCTTGGCATTATCATAAGGAAGTTGAATTTCTAGCCGTTATCGAAGGTTCCATGGGCATTCAAACCAAAGACAACTACTTTTCACTTCATAGCGGGGATGTTGTCCTACTCGGGTCCTCCGAACTGCACCGAACGTATAGATCAAATATAGACCCGCTAAAATTTATTGTTTTCCAGGTTGATTTATATCAGCACTTTGACCAAAGCGATCTACCTTATCTGCATGGTTTTTCTGAACTGACACGACCGTTAAGCGATCTTAATTATCTATTTCAACATAATTCAGAGGTTCGACTAGAGTCTTGCGCACTTATTCGGGATATTTACCAAGAATCACTACGGCGAGAGCGTGGTTATGAGCTGCTAATCGGTGCTAATATCAAGCGTTTGCTTTGGCTACTTATCCGCTACGATGTTCAGGATATTCTGCATAACGATACTTATGACATTGTGCGTTTGAAACCTGTATTCGATTATGTAGAACGCAATCTGAAAAATAAAATAACTATAGAAGACGTATGCAAACTCCTTAATTTTAGCTATCATTACTTTATTCGATATTTTCACCTGACAATGGGCAACTCTTTTATTGAGTTCGTCAACCATAAACGTATCAAAAAAGCAGAGAGACTTCTTCTCACACAGAACTTAAGTATTTCGGAAGTCGCCATCGAATCAGGCATACCTAGTACGGCCCAATTTTACAAGTTATTTAAACGCTACAACCATTGCTCGCCCAAAGAATTCATAGTGAAGATGCGCAGAAAGACAAGTCTCTAGTAACGGACTTTTCTTACACCAGTCAAGAACAGGACACTGTTTCCCCTAGTGCTTCCAGCATCTTTGACGGACATTTATTCTTAAGTTGTCCCTACAAGTAATGTCTCTATCCTGCCCTTTGTATCCGATTTATGATGTAAATCTAGCAGCGGCATATATGCAGCGCTGCCTATCATAGCATTTCAGGGAGGTTATTAAAGATGAATGTAGTGAAACGATTAACACAAGTCTTAACCATCTTGACAGCGGTTACATTGGTTGCAGCCTGTGCATCTAATGGGAATGAAGTGAAAAACAACGTAACAAACTCGGATAATACAGGCAACATAGAAGAACCGCTTTCTATTCAAATGTTCGCGGGGCTATATAATGAAGTCCCTGATATGAATGATGCATTTTGGACCGAATGGCAAAAACAGACGAATTCGAAGCTGAATATAGAGTGGGTACCCTCAGGGGATCTTGATACGAAGTTGGATCTATTGCTTGCATCAGCACAACTACCAGAGGTTATATCAGCTCCCAATTTCAAACGTGCGACACTGATCAGTGCAATGAAGAACGGCGCTTTCTGGGACCTAACACCTTTTCTAGGCGATTTCAGCAAATATCCGAACTTGAAAAACAATGTTCCAACTGATGCTTACAAATATAGAACGGTTGATGGAAAAATCTATTCCCTTCCCGGATCAAGAGCGGAAATCGATCCAGGTATCAAAATTCGTCAAGATTGGCTGGAGAAGCTGAATATCCCAATTCCAACTACACTTGATGAATATGCAGAGGCTCTCGTCAAGATTGCAAAAGGCGATCCTGACGGCAATAACCGTGATGACACGCTCGGCTTAATTGGCGGTGGCGTTATCATAAGTGACGGTGATGCTTCGTTTGCCTCTGGGTTTGGCGCAATGGAGCCAACATACAATGACGAAGGTGGACTCATCCAAACAAACCTGAATCCGCAATATACGGAGACGATTGCTTACTTCAAAAAGCTATACGAGTCAGGCGCGCTGTCTAAGGAGTTCTCTGTTACTAAACGTACGCAAGCACAGGATTTGTTCACGACAGGTCGCGCTGCCTCTTACACACGTAGTATCTGGTGGGATAAAGAATGGGAAGATATGATGAAGAAAAATGGGCAACCTGATGCGAAAATTCTGAATTTGACTTTGAAGGGTCCGAAAGATTACGCGGTTAACCTAACCATTGGAGGCTTCGGCAGCTATCTGATCTCTAAAGAAGTTCCTGAAGAAAAGGTATGGAAATTACTTGATTATTTCGAGAAGACTGCATCTACTGAATTAACTGATCTGGCTTACTACGGTATTGAAAATGTACATCACACCGTAATAGATGGACAAATGGTATTAAATGAGCAAGGCGTTAAAGAAGTGAATACTACAAGTAAAAATGCAGGCGTCCTTGCTGCTATGAAGTGGGGGAAAGTCATCAGTGCATCAGGAGACAAGGCTTATAATGATGCCAAAATTGCCGAGGTCGAGACTTATGCCGAAGTCGGCAGTATAGATCCTTTCAATTATCTCATATCCGATACATGGAATGAATTTTGGTCCAAATATGAGAATGAGTGGAAATCCATGGTTACTCAAGCCATCGTTGGACAAATTACGATGGAGGATTACAAAAAGTTTATAGATAAATTAAATAATATACCTGAAGCGAAAAAAGCCTATCAAGAGTTCGCAGCACAGTACAAAGCACTGAATCCGTATAATTAAATTTCGTATGATGTTCTTGAAGGTAATCGGGATAAGTCCGATTACCTTCCTTGTCTATATTGAATCATTCTATCGTTTATGGGGGGATTACCATGAAAACATGGCTGAACCAAATCCTGAGATTATTCCGTTTCGCCTTTCCAACCACTAACTATTTTAAACGTCTTGTTTGGTTGGGCTGTATTTCTGTATCCTTGCCCCTCATTGTGCTTGGCACGACTTATTATCATATCTCTGTCGATAAACTGAAGCAACAATTTCAGCAGGATAGCCGTACTTCTCTTGTTCAGCTAAAAGACCGAATGGAAAATATGACAACTCGAATCGAATACCAATCCATGCAGCTTGTGAACAATCCCACCCTTCACTATGCACTTGGACGTCCTAACTTCTCAGAACAGTACGTGAAGCAGCTGGAATTACTTGATTACATGACACTTCAGAAAAATGCCAGCGAACTGATCCAAGACATTGTATTTTACAGTAGCCTCTCGGATACCGTTCTCTCCAGTTTTTATGGCAAATCGACTCTTGAAAATTCACCTCAGTTAACCAATATTAATACGGCAATGAAAATGAAAAAGCGAACAGGATGGGTTTACTTGCCAAGCTTTAAGGCGGATGGGTATATCTCGTATGTCCGCCAACTTCCTTTGATGAGAGTAGACTCCTTACAAGGCGTAGCGATTTTCCAAGTAAAAGTCAGTGATATTGGAGAACTTGTGTTCAATTCACATAATGAGGAGAATATAGAATCATTGATCGTGTTAGATTCGGATAATACTATACTGATGCACTCATCGGATTCTTCCCAGCTGGGACAGTCTGCAAATGCATTCCCACTATACGATAACATATTGCAGCATGCGGACAGCGATCAGCAATTCATATCGGAAGACGAATCTGGCAATCGGATTTTGACTTCCATTAATCAAACCGTATTGGGTAAAACCTATATTTCACTCTTGCCAGAAAAAGTGATGACAGATCAACTAAACTGGTTGCGTCTACTCATCGTGGGCTCTGTTTTCACTATACTTCTCTTTGGATTTATGCTTACCATCGCATCATCCAAATTTGCTTATAGCCCGATCGATCAATTGCTTCGGTATGGAGGACAGCTGCGTCATGGTAAAATGAGTAAAATTTCCGGGACTGTTAACGAGTTTGATTTTATTCGCTCAAGCTTAACTTATCTGAATGATCAAGCTGCGTCACTTCAGACATATGTTGAAAAAATCCAACCCGCTTTACAAGACCAATTTATGATGAAGCTACTTCAATCTCCTACCGCGATCAAGAACGAAACCATTGAGGATGATTGCAATACGTACCAACTGCCCATAAAAGGCTCTTTTGCTGTTCTAATTGTACGGCCAGAAAATTTATTCAAGGAGAAACGTTTCTTCCCGAATGAAGGGCCAATTATCTCTTTTGCAGTAAAAAATGTCATGCATGAGCTTTTAAAACATGATCTCATTTCGGATGGATACGTATTAGGAGAGGATGGGCGGGAAGCTATTGCGATTATTCATTTAATAGATGATATCAATGATGAAGATACAACTAACATCCTGTTTTCTTATGCGGTCAACGTAAACGAGGCACTTAGCACTCACCTTTCTTTCACGGTTTCCATCGGAATTGGGAGTAGGAAGTCAGGTATAGCTCTCCTATCCGAGTCCTATAAGGAAGCTTCACTCGCTTTACAACAGCGGTTATTCAATGATAATCGACATATCTTTCATTATGATAAGAAATCGAAGATGGCGGAGAAACTTATTGTATTTAATTATCCGAAGGACATCGAATTATCAATTACGGAATACCTCCTCCAAGGTGAGCATCCGTTGGCTACACAATCGCTTCACCAGTTTTACGAGCGTATACGAGTTACTGAATCTTATAATACGGCGATGCACTGCTATCATATTCTTCTCTCCTCCATCATTCAATCGCTTGAAGAAATGGGGTACGCTGTGCTAGATAATCTCGGTGATAACCTATTTGAGCAACTCAAAGCAAGACAAACCTATCATGAGGTCCATGAATGGTTTGTTGAAATTCTCTTTCCTATGCATAAACATATTACCGTTCAGAATCGTACGAATTCAACCCGCAAAGCCGTACAATTAGTGTGCCAGCACATTGATGCTAACCAAGGAATGCCTTCCTTGATCGAGTGCGCCGTACTTGTCCAAATGAGTCCTTCCTATTTGAGCCGGATGTTTAAACAAGAAGCAGGCATGACCTTTATTGAATACCTAATGAAATACAAGGTTGATCGAGCCAAAAAATTACTTAAAGAAACCGATTATAGTATAACCGAAATTGCTGAAATCATCGGCTATTCAGAAAGGAACTTAAATAGGGCGTTTCAACGGCATGTCATGATGTCACCTAACCAGTATCGAATATCACTTCGATAAATAGTAATGACCAGAGGAACCTGCTTAAGCAACAAGTGCAGGTTCTTCTGATGTAAACACCGCTTTTTCCCTATTGAAATTCAATAAGCAAACACTCCCAAATATCCAACTTCGGTATCGTCAAGGTAAGATGCTGATCATCTGCTTCATAAATTAGTGATTCACCGGAAATCAATTGACACACATTGGCAACTTCCCTCCCCCAGAGCGCCACTTTTAGCTCGATGTTGTGGAGCGGAATATTCGTTGCTAGCGGCCTTCTTCCAACTCCATTAACAAGATGGACGAGCAGTTGACCCCTTTTCTCAAACAATGACAGTTGCAAGCCCTGATAATGGCTAACTTCTACCATTTTATCTTTCCCAAGGATCATATCAATCATATTGGATAATAGCTGATAATGCTCTCCCAGTTTAAATTCATTGATAAGTGTGCTTAATGAAAAGGATAGATATATTGCACCTCCGGCTCCCAGTTCATTATGGACACACAGAGGGATATCCGTGTGACTGACAAGCAAGGAAGCTCGCTCCGGCGGAGCTCCTACACTTTCCAGTGGAGAGAAAGGCGGTACCAACGTGGCTAGAACTCTAGCCTTTTCCCCTACAACATTCGAATACTGAATTTTCCCTCTGAATGCAATTAGCTCCGTAAGCTCCATTTCGACCTGAAGCGGATTATCGATTCCTTCAAATCGAAGATACGCAGCTGATAGTGATTCACTGACCGTTGATTCCTCTGCTATCCCGAGTAAATACCTAAGATCCGGTTGCTGTGATACCGCACCTTCCATGATCACATGTCCACCTTCTTTTGCGAATCTATTAATTGCGGTGATGAATTCATCTGATAACGTCATATCATCTGGAATGATTAGCACTTTGTATCGCGCTAGCCGTCTTTCTGTTGCTTGTTCTCGCAATAAAACATCGAACGGAATTTGACGATTGATCAATCCATCAGCCCATCCTTCTGCCGCCGCATCGGCTGTCCACATTAAGGCTACCTGAGCTAACGCATGAGCTTCATCCATATATGGCTCTACTTTACTCACATTTCGGTTAAACCTGGTTACCGTTTCTATAATTCGTTTATCAGTAATCGTATCGGGAATTCCAGTTAAGGAATGCCATATGCTCCCCCCATGTGCAGGAATTTGAGACAACCAGAATTGGTACTCAGCAGGTGGGAGCCCCGTATGTCTCCACTCCATCCCTGGACTTGAGTGAACAATTCCGAAAGGAGCAGGATTGTCTGGTATCGAGCGTCCAAGCTTAATGCTCAGTGCAGGCTTCCAGAATTCAGGAATATGCTGATGCCCATCCGACAATACATCCTGAGGTTCCGTGCATAACATATCTGTCGTTTCTAAACGAGCGTATAGGTTGTCTTTGTACAGATTATAATAAAGAATCATCGGCACATCTGACCTTTTGTTCTTTATAAACGTATACATTTTCTCCATATTGTCACGTATGCAGGATGATGACCAATCCTCGGCAAAGTCATTTCGGTCAAGCGGAATCTCCATCCCATAGCGCATGCTGTACTTTTTCTTACATAATTCACAATAGCATGGAACATAATGTGGAGCATTGAAGAAAATACCGTCGATATCGTAGTTGCTTAGCAACTCCTCAAGTACAGGAATCGCAACAGCATCGTTGCGATAAGCTCCATTAATACAAGTACTCATTAACAGTGACCAACTTCCAGGCCTATGAGCTCCTATAATTTCCGGTTGTCCAGAAGGCTGTCTTACAAACCATTGCGGCTTTCTAAGAAAAACGACGTCATCTGTTTTGCTGAAATCCAATCTCGCAATGAAGCGTATATTTTGTTCATGACAAGCAGTAATGACTTCCTTCAACAAATCAAAGTCATGAGGAAGATATTCATTCACTTTATGACCGTCTACCTTAGATGGATACCATGCATAAATCCCCCCGACATTGAACACAAGAGTGGTAGCACCCATTCCCTTCATTTGCCCCGCCAGTTTTCGTGGATCAATGAGATGGGTATCCTTTACCTGTAGGTTCGTTTGAATGATTCTTTGCGGCTTCTGCCACCAGGCTTTTTCTTGTCCAGTCATCTTATTGGCTCCTTTAAATGAGTTATTCATTATCCTTTGACCGATCCGAGCATGACCCCTTTGGCAAAGTGTTTCTGAAGAAACGGATAAATAACGAGAATTGGCACCATCGCCATCACAATAGAAGCCATACGAATTGTTTCCTGCGGCACTGACCTCTCATCCCCGCCAGATCCAGCCATCCCCGCATTATCTGAGTCTATAACTAACGTTTTGACTAATACCTGTAACGTCCATTTACTAGAATCGGACAGATAAATAAATGCATTAAAGTACGTATTCCAATGTGCAACTGCAAAGAACAGAGTAAAAGTTGCAATCGCGGGCATCGAGAGTGGAATGACTATTCTCAGAAAGACACCAATATCCGAACAGCCGTCAATTTTGGCAGCATCCTCAAGCTCAGAAGGCAATGATTCCAGAAAGCTCTTGATAATAATCAAGCTCCAAGCGTTCGTTAAAGCGGGCCAAATCAGTGCCCAATACGAATTAAGCAATCCAAGTTCCTTAACGAGTAAATAATTTGGTACAAGACCCGCATTAAATACGAGCGTGAAAATAATAAAACCCATCATCAAGCTGCGGCCAGGCATCGCCTTTTTAGTCAATGCATAGGCCATTGAGAACGATACGATCAGATTCAGAGCGGTACCGATTACCGTGATGAAGGTTGTACTCTTTAGCGCGTTAATAAAGCTGTCTGTAGACAAAATATAAGAGTACGCTGCCAGCGACCACTTCTCCGGGAATAGATAAAATCGAAGCGGTACATAAACCTCCGGGTCCGTAAACGATACGCTAAATACATAAAGAAAAGGAACAATGCATATCAAAGAAATCAAACTAAGCAGGCTATAGTTAATCCAATCAAATGTCGTTGCTTTTTTGGTTGATACAAAGCTCATTGTTACACTCCCCCTTAATAAATTCCTTCATGACCCGATTTCTTAACAATATAGTTAGAGCTCATAACTAATATAAATCCGACCACACCTTTGAACATACCTACGGTGATACCGGAACTGATCTGCCCCCTCAATATACCTTGCGAATAAGCATACGTATCAAACACCTCGGCGACTTGCATCACGAGCGGATTCATCATAAGGAGCATTTGTTCGAAGCCAACATCGGCCATTTGACCAAGACGAAGAATGAGTAGGATTATAATCGTCGGACGAATGGCAGGTAAAGTGATATGCCATATTTGCTTAAACCGACTAGCACCATCCATAACAGCAGCCTCATATCGCTGTGGATCAACACCCGCCATCGCAGCCAGAAAGATAATAGTACTCCAACCTACCTCCTTCCACATACTTTGCACTGTGATAAGACCCCAGAAGTATTTGGGCTCGGACAGAAAGGATATCGTCTCAAAACCCGCTTCTCCAATGAGTTTGTTCACGATCCCAACATCTGTTGATAGAACGAAGAAAGTCATACTCGTGACGACTACCCAAGATAAGAAATGCGGTAAATATACGATTGATTGATTGATTCGCTTAAATACTTCATGACGAACTTCATTTAACATAAGAGATAGTAGAATGGGTAGTGGGAACATAAATACGATACCAAACACATTGATTGCTAACGTATTACGTAGCATGATATAGAAGTTGCGATCAGCGAATAATGCATTAAAATGTTTGAAGCCTACCCATTCGCTACCAAAGAACCCCAGGTAAGGATTATAGTCTTTAAAAGCAAACATAAGCCCCCATAATGGCGTCAATTTGAACAATAAAAAAAATAAAATCCCTGGCAGCGCAAGCAAATACATCGATCTGTACTGTACCATTTGCGTGCCCAATCGAGACCAATACCCCTTAGTGGCGTAAACGCTAACAGCCAGCGTAGGCTTTTGCATAGGTCGTGCACCTCTCCTTCTTGGATGTGAATCGTATGCTATGTGTCCTATTGTAGGCTCGAGATAGTAAGCAAAATACAGACAAAAATTGAAAAAGACCGATGCTACGCACCGATCCCCCTATATTTAAATTTATGTCCTGCTTGAATGCTCTTACACCGTTGAAGTTATGGTGTTATATCCGTTCCTTTATCTTCACCAAAGTATAGAAGGAAAGAAATGTCTGAAGGTCATTTAAGAATTGTAATTGCATGGTTATGATTAGACCTAAAAACTTAACTATTTTGACGATCTACTAAAGGGAAGGGTTGCTGGGCGCTGAGCTAGAGTGAAGGACTGAATATTATTTCAGCCCCTCCTCATCAAACCGTACGTGAAGTTTTCCTTCATACGGCTTTCCGATGTTCTTCTTTCAT
>NZ_JBNPWS010000050.1:0-19951 GCF_050433705.1 Paenibacillus sp. DS2015
TCGCCATACGCAGGTATCCTAGCTACGAAGGTGGCTTGGTCCCTCCTTCGGTTGGACTTTCACCAACTAGATAATGCGTGCCTCTGGGCACGCCGACACAAAAAAAGGCCCTGAATTCATTCAGGAACCTTGTGTATGCCGGATGTATTATAATTTCACGACGTTAGCTGCTTGCGGTCCACGAGCTCCATCAACGACATCAAACTCAACCGCTTGACCTTCGTCCAAGCTTTTGAAACCATCTGTTTGAATTGCGGAGAAATGTACGAATACATCGCTTCCATCATCCGTTTCTAGGAAGCCATAACCTTTTTCAGCGTTGAACCATTTCACTTTACCTTGCATGCACAAACATTCCCTTCGTTTTCAAATAGAAGTGAGCTTAACTCACTTTTTTGAATATAACATCGGATGGAAGCGGTGTCAAACGGGGTGTTGTCCTTGCTTATATCAAAATTATTATTCTATATTCGTAATGTCAATCCCGAACCAACATAAAAGATATACAGGAACTCAACATAGTAGTATGAGATTAGTACTAGTGGGTTGGTATTGTTCCAAATTCGGAGTACTAATTTACGGACTCAAACTTGAAGAGGAAAGTATATTTACTTTCCTACTGACAATATGCCTTTCGTTATACAAATTCATAATTCTTTTTCTTAGCTACCGCAAAAAGATTAGCACAATATTGTGGAATGTCTTCTCCTAAAGAATAGAATGCCTTGATCGCATCCAGTCCAAGTTCCATCATCTGTGATTCAGCAAGAGGCTTTAAAAATACCCCCTTCATTGTCTCCAACTCTAAATTGGCACTCTCAATATGCTCCTTTAGCATTTCAACAGTATATAGTCGTCTATGCCCAACCTGGTAGTCTTTTGGCGCAAATTGGTCGTGGCTTTCTAACAGCCCCATCTCAAATCCTGCTCTTCTATTTAGACTCATACAGTTTGGAACAGAAATAAACACCCGACCCTCTTCTGATAATAATTCTCCAATTTTTTCTAAAGATAATATAGGATCAGCTACATGCTCTAATACATTAAGAAACAAGATATGGTCGAACTTTCTATCCGTCTGGAAATCTTCAAGTAATTCATTAATCATATTAATTTCAGTTCCCAATCTTTCCTTCATAAGTTCCATATTTTTGTGGGAGGGTTCAAGAACGTAATAGTCATCAAATATCTTGATCAAACGTTCTGTAGAATATCCATTACCACAACCAATTTCAAGTGTCCGACCCGTATTTTGAACCATATTTTTGATTAAGCTTACTTCCCTATCCACTATCATCTCATCCATGAGGTCACCGTTTTTATAATAACTACTGATCTCTTCTAGCATGTTTACTTCTTCGTTCATAGTTTTCTCCCTTTAAATCCGTAGTTTTAATAACAAAGATTCTTCGCTCCAGTTCTAAGACAACCATAATAGTATCCATTAAACCCTGCAGCATCCATCAGTATTCCTACTGCTCCAATATCATAACTGACCCTATGAAGCTGAAAGTATTCACCATCCCATGTCGCAAACGCTGCTCTTGGATCCCCATCTCTAGGCTGTCCAACTGATCCGGGATTGCAATACACTTTATCTCCAAAATATTTAATGTTTTGAACATGGCTATGCCCAGATACAAAATTGATTCCATCCACTTTGTTGAAATAATCATCTGAAAACTCTAAATATTCATCAATAGGATTACTCCATCCTCCATGAACCATACGGAGATTATCAATATCCCTATAAAAAGGAAAGGTCGAAAGCCAAGCCAAGTTCACCTCACTAATCACCTTTTTCTGATATTGTAAACAGTCATTAACACTCTCTGATCGAGTACAGAAACTCCTCGCAACCATGTACCAATCATGGTTGCCCATAACACAGCTTATATTTCTTGCACGAAGCTCATCGCAAACTTCATTTACTTGTGAATAATAACCAACAACATCTCCCAAGCAATAGATTTCATTGATATTCATATCATCTATTGCCTCAAGAACTTTCTTCAAGGCAACATAGTTTCCATGAATATCAGAAATTATCCCTATCAAAAAAAACACACTCCTCGATATATCTAATAGCTACTCCAGATTTTATAATAGGTTGAATGGGAATCTCCCCGTCCAAAAAATATTTCGTACTAATTAATGATTCATTATATCCAAATGCTGCTCGTATTGATGTCGATGAGGATATCCTTGGATTTATCTCCAGTAACTTGAGTACTCCTTGGTGTCTTCTAAACTGGAAATTCGTTGGTCCGACGGGTTTGAATGTAGCTGCCAGTGCCCTAAGTGATTCCTCACACCCATCAACATTGAATACTTGAGCTTTTTCAGTATACCCTTCTTGTGACAGTTTCCGTCTCAACCCCATATAACAACAAAGATCTGACTTACTATTAAAAAATGCCGATATAGTGTACTCTTCATCTTCATTCCCTATAATAGGCTGTGCCATAAACTTCTCCCCTAGATTTCTCTCATGCTCCAGAAAGATTTCCTCTGACGAAACCTTGACAATTCCTTTTGAAGCATAACCTCTGCGAGGTTTTAATAGAAACGGTAGACCGTATTGATGGACGAGTTCTTCAAAGCTACCATGTATTCGAGATTCAATAGCTAGTTTTGAGTTATTTTCCATTAATTTTTCATAGAAAGTCCATTTATCCCCACAAAGCTGAATAAGTTCTATTTTATTCAAAAGCACTTTCACTTTTGTGTTACTAATTACGTTGTACATTTCTGCCCATTTGAACATATCAGCTTCAATTCCAGGGATTATCATATTTACATTATGCTTTATTATTATATTGCACAGCCAATCTATATAGTTACTGTCACTGGTAGGGGGGGCCAGTTCGAATATATCGCAAAATGCCGGTGCTATCGAATCTTCATAAATCGATGTACCAATGAGCTTATAGTTTTCTCCGTTTTCACGTAAAGACCGTAAAATTCCATAACCAACTATTCCACTGGCTCCAGAAACAAGTATTGTTTTCATAAAATTTGCTCTTTTCTATAATTACTCAACATTTTCATGCCATCGTTTATATTGATTTGCGGATGAAATTCAATTTTATCGTATAAAAAAGTATCATTTGGGAAAACGTTATCTTGTATATCATCCTTTTCTTTTTGAAAAATAATATTTCCTTGCTTGTTAAATGCCTTATAAGCTGCATGAACTATTTCAGTCAATTTAACATTGTTGGGGTTAGTACAAGAGAATTCCCCCAGACATTCTTTATTGACAGTACAGCTAATAATCTCTGTCAAATCGTCAACATGAATATAGTTTCTCAAAGCATCTTTACTTCCATATAGCATAATATCTCTACCAACCTCAGCACGATCAGCAATTAGATAGAATAAGGGCTGATGTTTGCGGAAATATCCTTTGGAATCATATATTTGAGACGGTCTCAAGATTGTTAAGGGTAAACTTTTAACTTTACAATAGAACTCCGCTAATTCTTCTGAATGTCTTTTAGATATAGCATAGTGGTTGTAATATAGAGAATCTTTATCTACAGCTACAGACATTGAAGAAATAAGTACAAAGTGTTTAACTTTCGCTTTATAGGCTGCCATACAAACCTTCAATGTCCCTAAAGAGTTTACCACCTCAGTATTTATTATTCCTTTGTCTGTATTGCTCCCCCAACTTGCTGCAACATGAATGATCACATCTGTTCCCTCAGGAACTACAAATGATTCCGCTTCATCAGTCAAGTCACAGTATAAATCACAATTCCCCCTACCCATAGTAACAACTTGATGATCTCTTGATAATCTAGGAATCAAATAAGTAGCTAACGAGGCAGTCCCTCCTACTACAATAATTTTTTTCATTTATATCTCCTTATGAGTCGTCCTATTTCTTTCAATTAAATCATCTCATATTCATTTAATATTTTTACTACTTCTTCTTTTGAGTTAAACATTAATACATCAATAATTGATAAAAAGGGAATAAAATCATTATCAAGTTGTTGATAGAAAATATCTTTTGTTTTCAAGAAATTTAAATCTATTCCTGCGTTTGAGAAGTGATCCTTTGAGTATAAGTCTTGCCCACCTATTGGATTAATATATTGATCTGCTCCTAACGAATTACATATATCTATAATCCGATCCTCCGCTGCAAGCTGCTTTGATGTTATTATTTCAGATGAGAATAGTAACTTTGTTTTAATTCCTATATAATCTGCTATTTCCTTTAACTGATTAGCATTAAATGATGACACATTATTGTCTGTTGAATTAAAGATCTTTATTATTAAGCCTATTACTTCATTGCAATATGGAGCCCTCTTATACCCTGTTTGTAAAGTTTTTATAAATTTCTCCTTTTCCATGTTCAATTTTGGTGAGTATATTCTATTATTTATGTTTAATTGTAGAGAGGCTTGTTCCACACTAAAAGAAAATAGATGTGAATCTTTATTAAGTAATATCCTATTCCTATTAATCCATCCTCCCTTTATATATTGAACATCATCATAAATAACAAAGTTGTCAACAGAATTTATCAACTGAAAATACCCTATATATGGAAACAAGTAAGGCTGCATTATCGCAATTTTCATAACAAAGCCTCTTTTACAGTTTGGATAATACGCTTTTGGTCCAGCAAATCCAAAGAATCATACAGTGGTAAACAGAGTATTCTCTTCGATATAGAACCAGAAACCAGCATAGGCTCGGATTCTAAATACTCAAGTCTATCTAAAGATGGGTAGAAATAACGCCGCGGTATAATTTCCTCCTGAGCTAAAAATTCTCTTACCCGTAACATGAGGTTTTCATCTTCAAGTACTATAGGAAAATAACTATAATTATTGCTGCAGTTCGCGTTATGCTTTTGTAATTTGATTCGTGGTTCTAATTTAAAAGACTTTTCGTATCTTTCATATACCTCTTGACGCTTTTTACGTATTTCCTCCATGTCATCAAGTACACATAACCCCATTGCGGCTTGAAATTCATTCATCTTAGCGTTTATACCAAGAAAACGTATATTATCCGGCCCATCAATGCCGAAATCTATCATTTTTTTTGCCTTATGGTATAATTTCTTATCCTTTATAATTAATGCTCCACCTTCTATTGTGTGAAAGATCTTTGTAGCATGGAAGCTAAGTGTAGCAATATCACCATAATTCAATATACTCTGTCCTTTATACTGAACACCAAAAGCATGTGCAGCATCATAAATAACCTTAAGGTTATTAGCCTTTGCAATAGCTTCAATCTCTTCAACTTGACATCCATTACCAAACACATGAACCGGTACAATAGCTGAAGTTGAATCTGAAATCTTATTTTCTATTTCTCCTGTATTCATATTCAGCGTGTTCTCATCAATATCCGAAAAAATTGGCTGTAGTCCTTCCCAAATTAAACTGCTAGTAGTAGCAACAAAAGAAAAAGGAGTTGTTATAACGCTACCTTTTAAATCCAACAATTTATACGCAACATTTAAGGCAAGGGTACCATTTGATACCAGTAAAACATTTTCAACTCCTAAATATTCAGCTAGTCTTTTCTCTAACTCCAATACTAACTCACCATGATTTGTTAGTATTCCCGTGCCAAAGATATGTGAAACATAAGAATTAAACTTCGCTTCATTAGGCAAATAGGGCTTTGAAACGTATATCATGTAGTTTCCCCTTTACATTATCGTTTATTTACCCACTGTAAATTAGAAATAATTTGATCATATACTTCAAGATATCGATTTGAAAGACCCATCAACAGCTCTAATGCCGATTTCCGATTTATTCTCCAAATAGCAAAAAATCTCCACAGAACATATTGATATACTCTTTGTAGCAACCAACGCTCCATCTGTTCTACGTCTAACCCTTTTGTGACTCCAAAGCAATGGAGACGCTCAAACTCTTCAATAGTAGGTACATCCTTATCCAAAGGCATATTGAAGCTCAAGCTTTTTTCGTGCACTCGATAAACCCCTACATGGTCATGGATAAAGCCAATATCACCAATCAACATCAACTTTAAATACAAAAATGTATCTTGACTTAATGTTTCTTCTAATAGACACCCCATTCTCTTAGCATCCTCAATTCGGTAGATTGAAGTTAATGTGCTAGGAATATGCGGGTAATTGTTTGTCTGGTAATTCAAAAAATATTCTATGCCGTTAGTAACTTTCTGAATATCTATTGTAGGTGTACTTATTTGTCCCGTTTCCATAATTAATTGCTTTACATTTGCAAATACTAGAGACACACTTGGGTTTTCTTCTAAAAAGATTACCGCTTGGCTAATATAGTCATGTTTAATCAAATAATCATCATGGTTAATTCCTAAAACATACTTTCCACGTACATGCTCATATAACAACGATTGACAATTCACTTTCGCTCCCAGATTAATTTCATTCCGAATATATCGAATTTTAGAATTAAACTTATACTGCTTCATCATTTCATCTGTGCCATCTGAGGAACAATCATCACCTACAATAATCTCTATATCTTCAAAATCCTGGATTAATATACTATCAATGGTTTCCTTTAAATACTCTTTCATATTATAGGTTGGAATAACTACACTTACTTTAGGATTTATTATAGATAGAGATTCCCCGGTATTATGCAATAAGCCAATTTTTATTTTCTTTATATTTACTATTATCTCGTCTATTTTATGTTTCAGCTCATCATCAGCGTTTTCTCTAGCCCTAAGATAATTATCAATTGCATCAGCAAATAGTCCTTTCATCTCACATAAATATGCAAAGTTAAATAATAAATCTGAATTGTTCCCATCTAAAACAAGTCCCATTCTTAATACTTGCTCAGCACCTGATAAATCACCTTCCATTAATGCAATAACCGCTTCGATAGAGAATATCTCTATACTATTAGGATATACTTTTCTATACTCGTGAATTAAATGCTTTGCTTCCGGTATCTTACCGCTATCCACTAGTTCTTTTATAACTTCCCTTAATTTTCCTTTTATCTCACTATTTCTTAAAGTAGAGTTCATATACTTGCTCCTTATTCCCTTCTGCATTTCGGAAGACACTGTGTCTTCACTACATATACTATATAATCAATATCGGTTTTGTAAGTATAAAAATATAGTTTCAAAAAATGGATTATCCTCGCTATTTTTGTGAATTTTCAAAATGCTTGCTACTATTTTCACACTACTAGAATCGCAAGTTGAATAATCTAAAACCCTTCACACCTCTTCCTCATGAAAAATATCCCTCAAGTTCGTTTTCACCCCATGCTAACATGGATTAAGAGCGAACCTTGACGGGATATTACCATTTCAATCCGGTCTTATAAGATTGTATTTTGTATATTCATTGATATGAAATTTATAAATGAACTCTATTTACGACGATCCATAAGGATACTACCGGGTGAATAGGCATTTGCTCGAAACTATAAAAATATATGGATGAGGTGATTCCCGAACAGCGCTGGGAGCAAAAACAGACTGACATCGAGAACTTAAATATTGATGTGTTTGTCATGACGATGACTGGGCCGGTACGTTCGACGAATTAAATCCCTATTGGCCAAGTAGTCTATCAAAAGTAATAGTTAATCGATTCACAGCAAATAAGGGCGAGTCTATAATACGGACTTGCCCTTGTTGATATTCATCTATTTTATTGTTTCTCTTTCTTGATCCAGGAAGTTTCGTACGAATGTAATTTTCGTATACTGCGGAAATTCCGCAATCAATTCTCGAATATAATTAGGTTTCATCTGGCTGTTAGCACGGTGGATTAAAGAATAATAGAGATTCTTAGCGGAGGGTTGTAGCTTCACAGCTTCACTGAAAAATTCCACAGCTTCCTCATAAAATTGATGATTCTCATGATACCTTCCCAAATTCACCAAGCTAGTGAAATCTAGCTGTTGTTCCGACAGCAGTATAGCGTAATAATTCAAGGACATCTCCGTCAAATTTAACTTATAGAAATAATTAGCCAACTGATTAATCAATTCAGATGATCTCATGACATTTACAAACTGATCAAATTTCTCGAAATCTTTGATTAAGAATAACTGTTTAGCTACTAAAAATAAAGATCTTGAATGAGCTTTAAGATCTTGTTCATCTATAATAAGCTCCTCAGAAGTCATAGATACAATGAGTTGAGTCAGCATAGAAATCTCATCATTTTGTAACATCGTTTCAATTTCTAGAAGTTTAGAGTTATTGTCCCAGTGTATTGCTCCGACAGTCGCTTGAACCCACAGATGCAATTGGCTATCCAAACTAACCTCCTGACTAGAAGATGACAATGCCAAGTAGGCCTCTTTATTATCCGTAATAACAGCGAAACGCATTTGATCCAGCAGACTGAGATCCACCAATGATCCCATAAGTTCCACATAATATCGAACTAATTCTGCCTGTCCAAGCACAAGTGACACTTTAAATAACAGATTACAATCGGCTTTATCATGAATATCATATATTTTGTTCAACAAGCTGATTACTGAAACTGGGCTCTCATTCTGACATAGCCACTCTATCAATTTTAACATCACTTGTTTATTTTTTTTATTTTTATGAAGCAATTTGGATAACCAATATATAGCCTGTTGATTGTCGTTAAACTGGAAGTATAATTCCACTAGTTGCAACACAGGTGTCTCAAAGCTATACGTAGGTTCGACTAGCCAAATTTCCTGATTGTTACTTGCCCGTTGTTCAGCAATCTTTACCGCTTCAAGGTAGCAGGCGACAGCCTGCTCGAAGAATCCCATTATTTCATACTGAATGCCCTTAATTGTATGATAATCAGCATAGTCAGAAAATTTAGTTAGTAGATTATTAGTCCATTGCTCGACGAGCTCCAATCGATGCTGTGTGAAATAAAGATTTATAAGTCCGACCAGACAGTGAGGATACCAAGCTGAATTAGGGTTCGTTTCCTTTAATGCCTGTTCATAACAACGAATGGCCTCTTCGTCATCCTTTGCATAACGATACTGATTTCCCAGTGTAAACCAATCATAATCACTCATACTGTCGTGTTTCTTCATCTCGTTAAAGATCGACATATTTCGCTCATGCTTATTTCTCTCTGTCACTCGCTGAATTTGATATCCTGTGTGATAAATATTCAGAGCAACTTTCTTTTGATAAAGTTCTCCCTGCTGACCTCTCGTTAATTGCTCGTGAATCGGTCGTTCAAAGTAAATTCCCTTGAAATTAGGGAATAACCTAGTTACAGGTGATGTCGAAATCTCATCCTGAAATTCTTTCTCTCCTATAAAATTAATTACAGGCAGTGTATAGGCAAGATGGTCAATAGGCTTCTCCCTATTCAGAAATTCATTCCATCTGTCATATTCATCTTCAGCCAAGTATTCATCCGCATCTAGCACCAATATCCACTTTCCTGAGGCATGGCGTAGCGACTCATTGCGGGCGGCGGCAAAGTCATTAGACCATGTGTATTCAAACAACTTCGCAGCATATTCTCCAGCAATTTCCTTGCTCCGATCTGTAGAACCCGTATCGACGATTATAATCTCATCAGCTAACCTCGTTACGCTATCTAAACATCGGGGTAGTAGCTCTTCTTCGTCTTTCACAATCAAACATACGCTAAGTCGCTTCATTCTAACAAACCCAACCTTTATATTATTTCTTATGATCAACAAACAAACTCTCCATATCATAATTCGCACCATATGCTGTCTTTTGTTCTTTGATCGCTCCCTGCTTCAGTAGCCATTCGCTGGCTTCCTGCTTCAAAGAGTTCATTGTCGAGAGTATGACTTCATCATACCCGCATAACTTACGAAGGCGCTCTTCATCCTCTGCTGCAAAAACTGCTTGATCCTGTTCCATATGAAGGATAATCCGCGCTCTTTGCTCAGAGAACATAGCAAGTTCTTCATAACCTACCTCTTCAATTCTCTGTAACAGTGCTGCAGTCAGCTCTTCCAGTTCAGTTATATACTTTTTCATAGCACTCATTCGACTTGCTCTGGATTGGCATTTAAAGATTTGTTTGCCGTATCCCACGCCTCTCGTAAATCCAGTAAATAGGACAAAACCTCATATGCAGGTTTTTTATTTTTTTTCAAATTAGCATTAATTAGTTGGTGAATCATATATTCATAGACCTGAGAAAGTGTCTTAGCGATCGGGTAATCAAAATTCAGAGCAGCAATCAATTCATGAATAACGGCCTGAGCTTTACACAAATTGGTATTTGCTTTTTCTAAATCCCGTTCTTCGATCCCAGAGACACCCATCCTCACAAAACGAATCGCGCCATCATAAAGCATCAGCAGAAGTTGAGCCGGAGGAGCAGTGTGTAGTTGAGTCTGTTGATATTTTTGGTGGGGTGATGTAATCAAAAGAATTCTCTCCCTTACTTTAAGATAGCATACTCGTCAAACTGGATGATGAACTATTATACCTATTAATCGCTGTTTCCATTGCTGAGAATTGATTGTAATAACGAGTCTCCAATAAGCTTAGCCGTCTATTCATTTCCGTAATACGTGTATCAAAGTTTCTTATCTGGTCCCCCATCTGGCTTGCAACAAGAAACGCAGTTGTTAGATCGCTACTATATTTGGATGTCCCTGCTTTATCAGACAATGATGTCAGGGTAGCAGAATCGATTTTTTTCAACCGATTAAAGATACCGTCACTCGAGGTGTAATCTGTTTTATTCGAAGTATCTGTTTGCCCGAATAAAGCATATACATTCTCCGGATTATCTTCAAGTGCAGCTCGTAACTTAGTCTCATCAATGATCAGCTTACCTTTTTCACTATGACTCCCAGTTGTAATGCCAATTTGCGTGATGTTGATTTTGCTACCATCGGGCAAGACCACATCCGTTATAAGAGCGGCTCTCATATCGCTCAGCGTTTTGGTGACAATCGAATCGCTTCTCAGCATACCGCTCTTTGCTTTCGTGTCCCAAAGCGTAATCTCATCATCGCTCATATCTGCCTTTTGCTCAGTCGTTAGCGGCAAGTACGTTCTATAGCGCTCCTCTGATGTCTTCTGGTTTAGTGTGGCGATTGTTGCATTGTAGGACTCTACGAAGGATTTAATGGTATCAACCATCTTGTCTACATCTTGAGTCACTTGAATCTGCGATGTCTGTCCTGTTGATGTCACTCCGTTTATTGAAATTGCTACCCCATTGACGGTGAATGTATTAGAGGACTGTTTGGTTACCAAACCGTTAATAGTTACTGTGGCATCTTTACCTTTGTCTACATTACCCGTTGTTATTCCAATATTAGTGAGTAGATCTCCTGAAATTTGAATTTCAGAAGCTCCCGTCTTTTTATTAGTAAGAGACATTTTACCAGTTAACTCATCGTATACTGCAGTAACCCCCGTCGACTTATCATTATTAATTTTACTAACCAGAGAAGCAATTGTTTCGTCTGCTGTGAAATCAATCTTTCCTGTACCAATCGTAATACTAGTCTCTGTACCAGAGTACATTTCAGAAATCTTAGTTGCACCAGCTGTTCCTCCAGTTGATACCACAGAAGAAGCAGATGCTACATTTCCAACAATAATATTCAAAACTGAGTTCGTAGCTGCCCCTGTAGCCGTGGCAGTTATATTGGATGCACCAGTAACCGTAGCTTTCTTGGAATTGATTGAACTGCTAAGACTAAATGTTGTCAGTTTCTCATTAAGACTAACTAACGACGTACTTACCTGACGGTAACCCTCGCGCTTCCATTCGGTTAGCTGTTTCTGCTGATTCAGCTTGTTCAACGGAGACTTCGCCGCTGTCATAAGACTTTTTACCATGGCATCAACGTCCATGCCTGAAGCCAAACCACTAATTCTAATTGTCATTATAATCCCCCCATTTACCTTTATACTCTTTCATCAACAATAAGCCCGATCAATTTCATCATATTTGCTGCGACATCCAATATTTTCTCGGAAGGAATCTCACGAATCAGATCACCCGTCTGCTTATCGAATACTTTAACCATAACTGCACGTGTTTCCTTGTGAACTGATATCTCAAATGACTTTTCCGGACCCTGTACCGCCCGAATAGCCACCTCTAGTTGTTGAATAATCTCTTGTTCATTTCCCCGCGGTAAACTAGCGACCGCTATGGTTGGCTCAGTACTGTTTATTACTGGAGAACCCAAGATGATGTCTTCACTGCCACTCTTTGCTGGTGAGACATTCCTGGCGCCCATATCCGACCTGTTTCCTGATATTATTCTATTTTCCACAGATTGCTCCTCCTTATATGTATTTAAATAATCATTATGTTCGCTTCAGAGCTGTTACTATTTATATCGGAAAATAAAGCTGGTTTATGAAGTAGAAGAAAAAAAGAAAAGAGACCTTGAAATTCAAGGCCTCTTTGAAGAAACTGAAGATTAACGAAGTACAGATAGAATACCTTGTGGTGCAGAGTTCGCTTGCGCAAGCATAGATTGTGATGCTTGCAACAAGATATTGTTCTTGGACAATTGAACCATTTCCTTAGCCATATCCGTATCACGGATACGGGATTCAGCAGCAGACAAGTTTTCTACTGTTGTACCTAAGTTGTTCGAAGTATACTCCAAACGGTTTTGAACAGCACCAAGCTTAGCGCGTTCGGTAGATACAGTAGTGATTGCAGTTTCAATTTCTGTTAACGTTGAAGCAGATGACAAAGCTGTAAAGCTAGCAGTAGTAATAGTACCGATTGCAATGGAACCGCCTGAGTCATTAGTTGTAATTGTAGCACCCGCAGTAATGGCTATTCCGTTAAATTTAGTGTTATTCATAATATCAGTAATCTGAGCACTAAGTTGAGTCAACTCTTCACCGATATTAGCTATGTCATTTGCGCTGTAAGTTCCGCTCGTATTCTGAACATTCAATTCTTTCATACGAGTTAGCATAGAACTTACTTCATTCATTGCACCTTCAGCAGTTTGAACAAACGAGATACCATCTTGAGTATTACGTTGAGCTTGCTCTAGACCACGGATTTGACCGCGCATGGATTCGGAGATTGACAACCCGGCAGCATCGTCAGCCGCACGGTTAATACGTAGACCGGAAGACAACTTCTCCATGTTCTTGCTTGTTGCAGTAGTGTTTAGACCCAAGTTACGGTGTGTATTTAGTGCTGGAATATTGTGATTGATAATCATTATAATTTCCTCCTTGAATTTGGTTTATTCCCACATCCATGTGGTATTAGCGTCTTCACCGGTCGGCCGCCCTGAAGGTTTATCGCTCTAATATATATATCGACGCTTTATATCTAAATGTTAATAGCTTTCGCCAATTTATTTATTATTTATTTTTTATTCGGCTTATTTCGAGTCTACTCAGATAAACCATCCATTAGTTTCTCGAGTTGCTTAACGTCTATTGCAGCCCCTAGATTATTCTGCTGGATAGCTTCAAATATCTCCTTACGATAGATATCTATTGATTTAGGTGCTGAAATTCCTAACTTCACTGTATCCGCCTCCACTGACAGCACAGTAATTTCGATATCATTCTGAATAACGACACTTTCTCCCTTTTTGCGTGATAGAACCAGCATTAATCCTCACCACCTTCAGAATCAGTAGTGTTATTAACCCATAGTAATTGCCTTGTTGTGTACGGCACATTCTGTAACACAATTTGTTTACCAAATAGCTTCACAGAATTAATAATAATAGGAGCAAGTAAATTCAGTGTCACCTTATTGCGGTCACTATTCCATGTTACGATACAACGGACGTTTACCTCGTCACGACTTGTGATCTCAATCTCTTCAAGAAGCCCATCGGGTACATCGAATTCGTAGTCGGGGTAGAAATCAAACGGATTTACAATGATAAATGCAACGGATTCATCGGTTACCGAAATCAAATTCCCAAATAATTCATTATGTTGTTGCACAGTGTACTCTTTTAACTGTTCAAACCCAGGTAATCCCTTAGGGAAAGTAACAACACCTATATGTTTCTCCATATTCAAAGCCTCCATAGTTTATGAAACAAAAGAGCTATGGATCATAACATCCCCATAGCTCTTTTGTTTCCATATTCAATCGAATTTATTATCACATGTAATCCATTAAACTTGTGGACATAATCGTTGCCGAAGATTTCAGAGCGGCCTCGTATATTGTCTGAGCTGCAGTTGCTTGAATCAGCAAGCTCGCAATATCAGCATCTTCCGTCTTCGATTGTAACGTCGTTAAATTCAGATTAGTATCAGTTAGGCGATTCTGTACTAATTCCACTCTATTCGTACGAGCTCCAACCTCTGTCTGACAACCTAGCATCTTGATTGTTCTAGAATCTAGATTAGCCGTTTGCGCACTAATATCAGTGTAACTCCCACTGGCTAAAGCCGCTGAAATATTATCCAACACCTTAAACACATTATCCGCTTCACCACTAGTTCCAAAATAATCACTACCCGAAGTATTAATGCGGAAGGTAACCTCATCACTAATTGAATATTCAACAGCATCTTTATCTGCATCAATATCAGCATAATTAGTTACTGTATCTGAAAGTTGATAAGGGATCTGATCATATTTTTGACCATTGAAGATAGATTTTCCCCGTATTTGCGTATTACCAATATCAACTAAATGTTGTTTCAATTCTTTGATTTCTTGATTAATAGCGTCCAACCCAGTTTGGGGTACAGTTCCAGTTGCTGCCTGAATAGTTAATTCCTTAACACGTTGCATTACATCATTGGCTTGAGTCATGTTGGAATCGGTTGTATCTAACCAACCAATTGCAGCATCCGTACTGGTCTGATACTGTTCGTTAGAAGCCAGATCAGATCTATATCGAAGTGCATAAGTTACACCCACCGGATCATCGGAAGGTTTATTTAATTTGCGCCCCGTAGATATTTGGTTCTCCATCTTATTCATACTATAATTATTACGATTAAGATTGCTAAGTAACTGTGTGCTCATCATGTTAGAAGTGACACGAATAGACATCATTTAACCCCCCTTATTAATTAACGACCCACGACTCCCGTATTGTTAATCAGCTTATTTAATAATTCATCGATTGTAGTCAGGAATCTCGAAGCTGCACTGTAACCATGCTGATATTTAATCAAATTACTCATTTCCTCATCTAAAGAAACACCACTTACAGATTGCCGACTTGCATTTACTTGATCTGTTAATAATACGGCATTCTGTACTTGTCTTTCTGCTTCTTTACTTTCAACCCCGATCTGTCCAACGATGGAGGTGAAGAAGTCATCAATGCTAGCCGGCTTGGAGAAAGCTGTCCCAAAATCAAATTTGCCACTCTTTAGTCCAGACATAAGAAGCGCCAAAGAATTGTTACCCACAACGATTTTTTCATCAACCCCTGTCCCGTCTGTACGCATGGAAGAAGCAATATTATTCGGATCATCCTGAATAAGCTGACTTAATGTGACGTTCTCTGCTGAAAGTGCCGAGCCATCTTTGGAAACGAAGAAATCACCGCCAGCTTGGGGCGAAGCTCCAGCCAAAGTATATCCGAGCTTATGCAAGCCATTGATACCTTTGACTGTAACCGTCAACTCACTCCCTATCTTTCTGTTGTTGTTAGCATCACTGTAAGTAACATTGTTTAATATAGTTCCCTCAGGCAGAACAGTACCGGCTGGAATCTTGATTTCGACTTCACCATTTGCCAAAGTATTAACCAGTTGATTCAATTGGTTCTTATAATCTGCAACATAGACATCCCTAGAATAAAGTGTTCCATAAGTCTCTCCACCCGTTAAAGTGCCATCCTCATACCCTGTCTGAAGCGTTGCTGCAGTTATGGGAGTTGCCGTAGCTCCATTAACGACAACTTGCCCCGCTAGCGTTACTTGGTAACCCGCCTCTAATGGAGCTACTTGGACATTAGCTAACTTGGACAATTGATCCATAGCATAATCACGCTGATCACGAAGATCATTGGCATTATCCCCAAGACTCTCGATCTTATTGATATTAGAATTCAAGCTAGCCACTTGACTCAATAACGAGTTAATGCTTGAAGCCTGGAGATCAACACTATTCGTCAGATCACTTTCTAAGTCAGTCATTTGACGACTCATTTGATTAAGTGCGTCTGTTAGTGCCAATGTTGTTTCTTTAACAATCTTACGATTCGTAATATCTTGTGGATCCTGACTGAAATCAGACCAAGCATCCCAGAAATTATTAATAACCTTAGCTACACCAGTATCTGAAGGCTCGTTAAGCGTGGCTTCTAACTTCTCCAAGGTAGAAAGACGGATATCCCAGGCCCCCTGCGAAGAGCTCTCTTTACGGAACTGATCATCTAAGAATGATTCACGCACACGTTCGATGGCTACGAATTCCGACCCCGTCCCTAACTGCCCAGGAGCCGTCGAACGTAAGAAAGCAAAAGCTTCCATCGGGATTGATTCTGTCATCTTTACTACCTGCCGAGAATAACCCGCTGTATTCACATTGGCAATATTGTGTCCTGTTGTACTCAACGCAGCTGTTTGAGTAAACAAGCTCCTTTTTGCAGTTTCAATAGAATGAAAAGTTGATGCCATGTATGTTCCTCCTCAATTATGCACGTGTATCAAAAACACCCGGACGATTTAACCCACCATGATTCTTGTCAGACGGATGCTGATAAAAAGCTTCTTGTTCAGGATAGACCTTCAGCAGTTCCATTGAAAAATCAATATACGATATCGCCTGCTGAATGAGTTGCTGATTTATATCATTTAATGCTTTTAATTTATCTAGAGTCTCATTTAAGTGAAGTTGGACCTTTTGAATTCGAGCCTTGTCTACAGGTTCAAACACTAGTCTAGAAAGTTCATTTAAATTAAGATTCAAATTTGATTTAATACCCTTCTCTTTTAAAAAGAGATTATTGGAGAGCAGCCGTTCTGCTTCGAGCTCCTCGATCTTTTTAACTATTTTGGATTCTTGATTTACTAATGAAATGATTTGCTCCATTTCATTAGCTACTATGGCAATTTTCTTGAGTTGTCCACTTTCAATTAAGTTTTGATGCTCAACATCTAATTTCTCTAAAACACTAATAATTCGTTCTATGCCCATGACATTCACCTAGTTCTCGGGAAACTGCTTGAAGTACGGCATCAGTTTCTCGGCAATTTTACCGCTATCGATGTTGTATGTGCCTGTTGATACCTGTTGCTTCAAATCTTGTATCTTCTCAACACGCTCACTATTCACAGAACGATCGCTCGCCTGTAACATTTCCATGGCCTCTGCGGAAATGGATACTTCATCCTTACGACGGCTCTTCTTATCTTCATTCTGTCTGCCTGATTCTATATTGCGCTGATAAGAATTAATGGCTCCAATTCGTCCGGTCTCGTTAATTTTCATAACATCCACCTAGCTTTCTTTTACTTAATATATAAATAACCGATAATCTATACTAAGACTATCGGTCAAGGTTGAACCAGAATAACCGACGTTCTTTACTACATTTATCGGTTAGCACTGAAATATTATGAATAGATTTCAACATATTTAAGTCTGTGGTCCACTATTTATTATATTTATCCAAGGCACTATAAGCCCCTTGACCTGGTGATTTACTTCTGTAATCCTTATTCTGTTCTTCGTTCCCAGCCTCACTGAACTCTCTAGTCAGACGAGCCCGGCAAGAATCACACATATGTCCTTCGCGAATAGAGGCACCACACACTTCGCAAGGAACAGCTAAATTAGGCGCATCTATAATAGAAATGCGTCCTTCACGAATGAATCTAGTTATCCTATTAACTGTGACCTCAGTTTCCTCCGATACTTCATGAATCGTCGCCCCTCTATGATGACGAAGATAATCAGTACATAATTGACACTCAGTCTCTATTTCTTTGAAGCAATTCGTACACATATCTCTTAAATTGGTAGCATACAGTTTACCACAACGCGGACAATTCCCAAGATTCATCTTCAGCGCCCCCTTGATCCGTGATTCTACGATTTGATTTATAGCATTAGATTACATTATTCCCGCTATCTAAGTCTACCCTTTCTTGGGAAGAAAACACATATATTATGTTGTATATGTCTAAGAACGTGCCCAGGTTAGACTATAAATTTCGACAAGAACACCAAGTTGTAAGAAAGAGTCCTTTACTACAGTAGCACAAGCATTGATTGTACTACCCGTTGTATAAATATCATCTATTAGTAATAATTGCATCGCTGCATTTGCTCTTTGTTCTACATCATGTTGCTGAGTGTGTAACCAGTGTCTTGCTAGGTCCTCTACGACATAAGTATTCGTAATAAACGCTTGTTGCATGGAATTAATTCGTTGCTGCCTTGTTTTGAAGCTTTGTTTCTCCGTGTGCTCCTTGCGCTCCAGTAGCGACATCAGGGGAATTCGATGTTCAGTTGCTAATCCGGCGGCAAGTTGCTCTGCTTGATTGAATCCCCGTTCCGCAAGTCTAATAGAACTTACCGGTACATAAATGACGCCATCAAATGGTCCATGCTTTGTTGTTCTAGAGTTAGAAGTGAACACTTCATGCAACAGAAGTCTATACGCATGACTAAGCATAGAGACGAGTACGGTACTATACTTCTCATTCCCTCTATACTTATACTGCGCGAGTATTTCCCTCATAGATTCATTATACATAACTGCGCTCCGATTACACACAAAGGACCGCTCCATTTCCCCGTTCCTAATACAGTCAGGACAGCCATAAGCTCTGCCGCAATAACGGCATCTTGGATTACTTATCCATGGGATCCGTGCCGCACACGAGGTACAGATCCCTGCATACTCTTTCGATATCTTTGTCCTCCTTCCACAAACCAGACAAATATCACCCGGTGGAGCCAACAATCCATGCAGCCCGTCTATCAATCGATGAATATAGCTCACTATTCCTCCTCCTTATTTATCATCTCAAAACCAAAATCAGCGATTGAAAATAAAATGTAGTGGAAACAGCGTTACGTTTTGGAGGATGTTACCCTCACTGTTAAAGAAGGATTTCTTGAATTGAATTGAACAAGGTAGAAAT
The DNA here is from genome assembly GCF_050433705.1 of Paenibacillus sp. DS2015. Classification (NCBI taxonomy): domain Bacteria; kingdom Bacillati; phylum Bacillota; class Bacilli; order Caryophanales; family Paenibacillaceae; genus Paenibacillus; species Paenibacillus sp. DS2015. The sequence goes on from NZ_JBNPWS010000050.1 coordinate 19,054, forward strand.
CCTCCTTTAAAGGTGAACGCTCCGCTTGTCCACATTCCTCCAAAACTCCTCTGAGGCTTCTCTCTGTCAACCACTAATTTTTAGATTGAGCCATATAAATGTCCACTTTTTTATTCCGCTTATGTAAATATCCCTTTTTCCCCGCGATGCGGTTCATGGTCTTAATTTGACTAATTGCTCTACGCTGTGAACGTGTCCATTCCGATGACGCAAAGACTACCGCTCCCGCAGGGTCACTAGAGGATCGACCTGCTCTTCCAGCCATCTGCACAAGGGAGGATTCGTCGAATAAGTCACTATCTGCATCAACCACATATACATCACTCTTTGGAACTGTCACCCCCCTCTCCAATATGGTTGTAGTCACGAGTAAGCGGATGGTTGTCTCCCGAAAGGACATCACTTTCTCTCCACGTAATGGGTCTACGGATGAGGTTCCTTCCACCACAATTGCATTGAATTCCTGTCTGAGCCTCTCTACTAAGGGCTGAATATGACGAATGCGAGAAACGAATACAAATATCTGCGCACCTCGATCAAGAGAGTGCCTCAGTTCTTTGAAAAGTGGCTTCAACCCTATCGGCTTATGAATACATTGTGCTAACGATTTCAACGAGACCCGCTTCGGTACCGGTAGTGGATGACCATGGAATCTTACAGGCACCCTTGCATGTCCTACTGTACCCTTCATTACTTCTCTTTGAAGTGCCTGGGGTGGCGTTGCTGATAGATACACAAATTTACCTGTAGGTTTACAAGCATGATTGGCGGCAAAAGCCAGCATCGGATCATTATGATAAGGAAATCCATAGATATTAAGATACACACGATTGAATCTGTTCCTTCTATATAATAATAAAAAGAAACCCTACAGATCGAAAGCTGTAGGGTTTCTAAT
>NZ_JBNPWS010000051.1:0-17927 GCF_050433705.1 Paenibacillus sp. DS2015
TGCTCATATGTTCACGATCGTGGTAGCCTTCATACCGTCGTTATGAAGGCCTTTTTTTCGGGCAACTGCGCAACCAATCCAAAGTGTTATGCGATGCCCCGGACATCTCTGAGAAAGCTCAATCAATTATTCATTTCTGTATTTACGTTTGTATATATGTTTACTATATTTCCATCCAAATCCTGAATCAAAAACGATCGTCTTCCCCAAGGGTAAGTCTCTGGTAATTTAATGAATTTGACATCATATATTTTTAATCTTTCATATTCTTCATCAACACTATCAACTTCTAATTCAATAGTACATCCACCATGACCGATTCCATTTGTGCTACCAGGCGCCAAATTTTCCATTCCCTGCTTTGAACAAATATCAATATGGTAATCTCCCTTGACCCGTAAGCGTGCTGCTATTTCATCTCCTACAGCCTCAACTTGTAAAATATTTTTATAAAATTCCATTAAACTAATTACATCATCTGTGATTAAACACACTCCACTAAATTTCATATTTCTTGCCTTCTTTCATTATTTTTTTTGTGCTTAATTTTTTGTAATTATTGTTTTTTTCCGGGGTTTCGCATAACGTTTGGCATTCCTGACGTTCAAGCAGCTTAAGTGACCAAAGGGAACGGGTCGTAAGACTTAGCTGGTTGAATGTATCGCCTGAATACACTCCTTGGAAATGCATCTTAGCGATCAAGGGCGAATGCCCGCAGTAGGAGTGCATTGTTATAAGATGTCCCCACCTTCGGAGCGTTACTCGACAATATTTCTACTGAATTGAGCTACTATTAATTCCACAACAAGATAAAATGATTGCTTGTTGTACATACAACAAGTTCTTTTTAAATTCATACCCGACAAAGTAATTCGAGGAAATAGCTTCTTCAGTAACTTCTTCATTTCTAAAAAATGGGGGACAGGGATTTAAAATCGAATGTTTTCTTGTTAACTCCAATCTTTCTAAGTTTATTTGATATTTACTGAAATACTCTTTTGTTCGTAATTCAACAGGTAACGAATCAGTCAGAATCACATCACTGTCTATTAATACAGACTCGAGTTCTGTATGAAACTTATAATTACGATTATCCGCTTTCAACACATTACCGTGCGAACAAACATGATTAAATTTGAGATCCATAATTTCCGAAATATCTGACCAAGATCTTGAGATATTGCCAGCTGGTCCAACAAAGGTGTACACAAGATCTTTATAGTTCTCTTTCAGGCTTCTAATTGAGTACAGATCGGAAATAACCTCACAAGGATGATTTTCAGTAGTCATCGCATTTATGATTGGAATAGATGAATATCTTGATAATTCTAGAACTTTCGAATAATCTGAGTGTCTAATAACAACGCCATCCGCCCAGTTCTCGAGGTATTGTATGCGATCCTGTAACTCTTCTCTCGCATCTAATGATTCAGGAGGAAAAACTATGCAATTTCCTCCCAAGTCTTTAATACCTCTTTCAAAAGTAATTCTAGTTCTGATACTTGTTTCAGGGAAAAATAGCACGAATGTTTTTTCGCTTAATAATTTTGAATGTTTTTTCATTTTTAAAATATCAGTCATATTAAAGATTTCAGATATTTGATCCTCTGTTAAATCATTAAGATTTAATAGATTCATAAAACTACCAACTCCTTTGAATCTTTCTAAAATTTTTTACCTTTGTGGGGATTTCTTATAACTACTAATCCACGAATTCGCCTATCCCTCTCGTACAGATGTATAGGCGAGTTCGCTTTAATCTTCCCTATAAGGTGATAGACGAAGCTATTCGTCCTCTACGATTGCTAATCCCTGCCTCCATCCGATCGAGTGGGATCTAGATGCGACGGACCTCTTGGATGTTAACGTACTTCCGAATATGAGTGGTTTTACGCTCAGGATCAAGAGCTGCCTGCTTGTTTAGCGCAAATGACTTCACCGAGTCGAAGTCCAGACAAGTATATCCAGGCTATCCATGTTCGATGTTTTAGAAGTTGCAATTCCCTCAGCTAGCCTTTTTATACATTCGCTATCATCCCTGTAATACCCTTCCAAAATATATAATATACTCTCAAGAAACTCAGACAAAAAAAGACAAACTGCTCATTCGAGCAATCTGCCTTCCTGTACTGGGTTAAGCTATAAATCGATAACCCACTCCCCAAATGGTTTCAATGTACTGAGGGGAGGCTGGGTCAGTTTCTATCTTTTCTCTTATTTTCCCGATATGGACGGTTACTGTAGCAACATCTCCGACTGCATTCATACCCCAGACTTTTTCAAAAATCGCATCCTTGCCTAGAACTATGTCTAAGTTAGCCGCTAAATATGCCAGAAGTTCGAATTCCTTAGTCGTTAAATTGATTTCTTGTTCATTCAAAAATACTCTTCGCGAGGCTTTATCTATCGTGAGACCACGAACGGAAATACGATCCTGATTACGAACCCCTAAGCCAGCTAAACGCTCATAACGAGCTAAATGCGCTTTCACTCGAGCCACCATCTCACTCGGGCTAAAAGGTTTCGTCATATAATCGTCCGCTCCTAGACCAAGTCCACGGATAATATCAATATCTTCTATCTTAGCGGTAATCATCAGAATGGGAATATCTTTAGTCAAGCGGATTTGGCGACAAATCTCGAATCCATCCACTTTGGGAAGCATCAGGTCAAGAATAATGAAGTCGAAGTCCTCCTTGATAGCTCTAGCTAGTCCTACATCTCCCTGCTGCTCCATCTCTACAGAAAATCCGTTAATCTCTAGATAATCTCTTTGCAGCTCTGCAATACTTCGCTCATCTTCAATGATTAATACTCGCTTCATTGCTATTCCCTCCGCACATCCATCTCCAGATTAAAGCTAATATTACTCGGCACTTTTAAGTGTGAAATAAATAGTTGTCCCCTTACCCAATTCGCTCTTAACTCCGATATCTCCTCCATGAGCTTGAATGATTTGTTTAGCAATGGCTAAACCTAGCCCACTTCCACCATTATGTTTATTTCTTGAAGGGTCCGAACGATAAAATTGGTCAAAGATATGTGGAAGATCCTGTTCCGCTATGCCCAACCCATTATCATGAATTTCGACAAAAGCATACCCTTCCTCCAGCTCAAAGGGAGATATACGGATCGTAATCTCTTTATTATCTTTATCCATAAAATTCACGCTGTTGTCAATAATATTAGTGAAGACCCGCTTCAGCCGATGGTAATCCACTTTGACTAACATCAACGTCTCTTCCTGATGAATGTAGTGCAGTTGCACTCCCTTTTTCTCCAAATCAAGTTTAACGCCTTCAATCACTTCCTGCACATATCCGTCTAAGTTGGTGTCCACCCAATGAAACGGAATACTGTTCAGATCCAGCTTGGAATATAGAAATAATTCATCAATTAACTTATCCATATCATCGGCCTTCTCATGTATGGTTCTCATATATTTCTCCGTCTTCTGGGGGGTATCTGCAACTCCGTCCAGTATGCCGTCCACATAACCTTTAATAGCAGTAATCGGTGTTTTCAAATCATGGGAAATATTAGCGATAAGTTGCTTACGGTTCTCCTCATATTTCATTTTTTCTTGTATCGATTCTTTAAGCCGTACTCTCATATCCTCAAAAGCATTGCCAAGCTGTCCAAGTTCATCTTTGCTTCGGATCTGGATGGAATGATCTAGGTTTCCTTCTTTGATCTGCTCTGCTGCCATCTTCAGCTGTTTGAGAGGTCGAATAAGCTGGCGTGACATCCAATAGGTCAATAAGGCATTTGCAATAAGAAAGGCAAGTAAAAATGCCACAGCCAGTGCAGGTAATACCCTATTCACCAATCTACTAATTGGATCCGTATCGATCACAAGGAACAAATTCCCTTCACTATGATCACTGAACTCGAAAGCAAACTGCAATCCAATTAACCATTTTTCATTGAGATATAGTGATTCTTGCTTGTATTTGTAATGCTCCCCTTGCTGTAGCCCATACACTGGCAATTGGTTAATCATACTGCTATTTAGTATATTCGGTTGATTTACCAGCTTACCATCACGCAATAAGACAAGACTTGTTTTACGATGGACCAGCTTTTCCTCGATAGGGTTAATAACTTTGCGGTCGAGCAGCTGATCTGGATTTTCTAGCACGATACTTTGCAGATTAGCAAATACGATGATCTCTTCATGCAAGAAGTCTTCAACCGAAATGTTCTCCATATTGAAATGCGATTTGATCGAATCCATCTGTCCCACAAACAAGTGAAACAATAGATGCACAAAAATATATGTGAGCACAATGGGCACTAAAATCATTAACGCATAGGAGGTTAAAAGTTTGGTACGAATGGACATTGTGAGCCACCTTCATTTCGCGATTAAATAACGTTATTATTTATGTAGTGTCTTCGTTGCATCTTGTTTGTGAAGCGGATTCCACCAATTCCAGCTACCTAGTAATTTCATCGAAGCAGGTACCATAATCAAGCGGACAATGGTTGCATCTATAGCAATGGCGACCGCCATCCCCAGTCCAAGTTGTTGCATGGGCAAAATTCCAGCAAATGCAAATGAAGCAAACACAACTACCATGATAATTGCTGCGCCAGAAATCATTGGGGCGGTCTTTTCCACACCGAGTGCTACACTCTCCTCATTCGTATGACCATGATCATATTCCTCTTTCACACGACTTAGCAAGAACACTTCGTAGTCAGTACTTAGACTAAATAGTAGTCCGAGTAGCAGAATTGGGATAAAGTTCTGAATATACCCAAACTCTCCAAATCCAAAAATGTCAGAACCAAGTCCCCATTGAAACACGATAACTAACACGCCGTAAGTTGCCCCTAAAGAGAGTAAATTCAACAGAATAGCTTTGAGGGGCAATAGAATACTCTTAAATGTGATAAACAGAATCACAAATATCAAGGCTAATGTAAGGATCAGTACTTTGACTAAGCTTTCACGGAGTGATTTACTTACGTCTATTCCTTCTGCGGTTTCGCCTCCAACGTTAATAACGAATGGTTCTTTGGAAAATTCAGCTGGAATGATCTCTTCACGAATCTGCCTAACCAATTCCTTCTTCTCTTCACTTGAGGAGTGCTGATTCGAAATAATCTCAATCAATACTGTTTCACTATTCACGCTAATATAACGATTGATCAATGTCATCGCCTCTGGAGCCATTTGCTCGCGCTTGTTGATTAAGACATTTTGGATTATCGAAGCATCCACATTAGGAAAAAATGATAAATACGAGGAAACAGATGCTACACCATCCATCCGCTCTACTTTATTAATGAAGGAAGATATTAATATCTGGTTCTCAGGTTTAATTAATTCTTTATCCGATGCTTGCATCACAACCTGAATTGGGGAAGGAAAACCTATGCCAAATGCATCTTGAAGAGTCTCGACACCGTTACGGACATCAGAATCCTCTGACAGCATCCTCACATCGGGTGTCGATGTTCTAAGCTCTAGAGCTGGAATGGCTAGTAAGCCTAGGATGATCACTGAACCTAGTAAATACAGAACCGGTCGTTTCATTACCCTATGGGACAATTTGTACCAGCCTTTAGAATTTTTAGATAAGAAACGTATAGGGATTATCAAAGCATTCACTCTATTACCTAAGATAGCCAGCACCGCTGGTAGTAGGCTCATACTCGTTAATAACAGGAAAAAGACAACGACAATAACCCCTAACGCCATGGATCTAACTGCAGCGATTTGGACAAATAAGAGCGCTATCATTGAACCCATGATCGTCAAACTCGAGAAGATAATTGCATGACCTGCTGTGTACATCGTTTGGGATATGGCCTTCGAAATACCTATTGGAGAGATTAGTAGTTCCTCTCTGTACCTTGACACAAATATAAGTGCAAAATCAATACCTACACCAATGCCAATCATCATAGCCGAATCCATTATGAAGGTAGATAATTCCCATTGTTTCGCGAAAAGAGACAACACCCCCATGGTGATGGCAATCGAGGAGCCCGCAATGACTAGCGGCATGATCGAGGAAATGACAGATCTAAATAACAAAAGTAATACCAAGATAATGATGGGGATAGCATATACATGTGCTTTGGCCATTCCTTTCTGACTCGCCGCATTCACCTCACCCCATAAAGCAGGTGCCCCTAATATTGTCATATCTACGTTTAACGACTGTATTTCTCCGGATAATCGATCTTGAATTTCAGGCAGCACTTTCTGCGCAAAGCCTTCGTTAATGTTCATCTCAATAAATCCGATGGTCACATTTCCTTGCTCATTCTGGAACTGTGCCTTCATCTCCTCTGGTGCATCTAACCAAGTATATACACTTTCAATCGTTTCTTCTGACAAAAGGAATGCCTTGATCGCTGTTAATCGTTCAGAATATGCCGTTGAACCAACTTCATTGTTGGCATCTTGTGTGACAAACGACATTGATGTTGTACTTCTCGATTCAAAGTTTTCAGAAATCATTTGATACGCATGATAGGAACCTGAATCGGGAACGCCCCATCCCCCACCCGTTAATAATGGTCCTAGCTGACCCGCGTATATACCTCCAAATACAACTGCGATCACTAGCCAAACACACACGATCATCCAACGTGTTTTGACAACAAATCTACCCCAACCTTCTAATAACCATCTCACTTTCAACTACTCCCTCCATAGGGTAAGTCCCCTAAAGACATTGTAGTCGTCAGATATATCTTCCCTCTAAAGAAAATATAAAAAGTTTATAAACAAAAAAATACAGAAAACTCATTAGAGTAATCTGTTTGTCTATTAATATTTCGTTAATTGCACTTAATTCTTAGTACTCAAATAATAATGATAATATTGTTGATCTTTCGTGTATCCATTTCGTTCGTATAATCGTTGAGCTTGTTGATTATCAATTGCTGTTGATAATGCTAACCCCTTGGCTTTAATTTGTTTAGCATATTTCTTTGCTTCATCTAACAATAATTGAGCCACTCCTTGCTTCCGATATTCTTGAGTGACATATAGGTCATTTAGTATTAGAGATCTCTCCATCGAAACTGACGAAAAAACAGGATATAGTTGCGTAAATCCAACAATATTATTTTCGCTAACATCTCTTACCACAAAGATTATGGATTCTCGATGCTCAAATCGTTCAAATAAAAATTTAAGAGCTTGCTCCACATTAGATTCCTGACCATAAAATATGCGATACTCATTAAAGAGTTCTGATATCTCATGCAGATCTTCTATTGTCGATTGATTTACTTCATACTTTGTAATCATTGTTATCATCCTTCCTACTACCCTCTTATTTTATCTTCCAATATCCTTATCGAACATACGCTATTACCTGATTTAATTTCGCTACATCTCTAGGGCTAATCTTTAACGTTGATTCAGGATAACATGTTCCTCCATAAATATCTGATGCTGTTTAAGTAATGAATCTAACATATCCATAATTTCAACTTTTAACTACATAGCCGGCTCTTCAGTACCTAGTCAAGTTCATATTTTGAAAACTTTAATCCCATTAAACTTGTGCCATTGTCTTTCATACGATTACTGAATATTTCATTTTCAATAATCTGAAACATTATGGTTTCCCCCCATTCATCATGTGATCTAATCCCTTTCGAATTCAAATATTTAAGTCCTTGATTTATTCCTTTCAACTCCGTTTTTAGTCCACCTTTTTTAATGAGATTAAAATAATAATCTCTATAAATTAGAGATTCTGAAATCCAAAATGTTTTTATTTTATACTTTTTTGATAAGTTTAGTGGAAGTCTTGAATCCTCGATAAATCGACCTAATGTATCTACTATTAATAACCATGATTGTGTTTGTACAACTCCAAGAGCAGATTCCATTGAAACAGAACTGACTTCTTCAAAATAAAGCCCCTCTTTCGATTTATAGAAACCATCAAGAATACTATCTACCTCATCTTTACTTGTTTTTATACAAAGTAATCCAATATTCCATCCCATTTTCTCACCTCACTAAGTTTGATGGTATGTAATTAGGTTATTCTGAAAATGTCCGATTGCAAATATCAGACTAATCAATAAATACTAATTTATGATAGGTTCCATCTGTAAGTGGAAAGTTGTCCATACTTGAACTTTGATATAAAAATCCTAAATATGAATCTGCATTTGTCCACTTCGATCCAACAACGCTCTCCATATGCTCCCTAGATAAATACGGCTCGAATACAACCATCTTATCCCACTCAAAACTCGTAACTTCATCCATGATAAAGGTATCTTTGTAAGAAATTGTTGAAAACAAACTTTCTCTAAAATCTCGATTATCTTTGTTGTTAACATTGTATTTCAAATAATCAAGATAGCTAAGAGCAAATGGAATTAGTATTGCAATTATCGTTACTATCAGAATCCAATATTTAATTTTAGTTTCATTTAACCTCCTAAGTCCTACTTACAAAAGTAATTTGATTTTCGCTGATTTCTGTATAAAGTTTAATTACTTAACCGATATTCAAGTACCTCTAGTTTAAACTCTGGTGAATAAGAAACAAACCCTTTTGTTCGAAACCCTTCAATTCCACATTTTTCATATAACTTGGTGCACCATCTGTTCCTTCTAGGTATCTTAATACAATTTCAAGTTTTTCTTGTACTGAAAACTTCCACATAAAAAAAACTGCACCTCCAATTGTTAGTCGTGTCTAACAATTAGGGTGCAGTTCACTTTGGGGACAGCCTCTTCGTATTATTAGGTCAACCAGATGATGAGGTCTCCTCGTTTCGGATGTTTGTATATTGATTATAATTAACAGCTTGGAAAACCGCATACTCGAATTCAGGCAGAGAAAGGTTGAGCGATTCTTTGGCGGTTATTGTCCGCTCCTGCGTGTTCAGGTTTACCCACTCTGTGCTCACCCCGGGTACCGGAATGCAGACGTCGGCTGGAGTGTCGGCATTGTTCAGTACGATCATAAAACGGTCTTGTTCGTCCCACCTCTCATAAACAAGCAGTCTTGGATGCTCCGGGATCTCCAAAGTTTTAAAGCCGCTGCCGCGAAATGCGGAATGTGATTTACGCAGACTGATCGTCCAGCGATAGTATTCAAGCAATTCCCTGTTCTGTTTCCCTGAGTCCCACTCCATACATTTCCGGTTGTCCGGATCATATTCACCCTCCATGCCGATTTCTTCGCCATAGTAAATACAGGGAGTCCCTTGAAAGGTCATCTGGAACAGGACGGCCAGCTTTAATCGACGGATGTCACCACCGCAAAGTGACAGGAAACGTACCGTATCATGGCTGCTTAGAAGATTAAAGGAACCTTCAGTAATTTGCTGCGGATAATTGGCCAGCATTGTAGCGACCGATTGAGAGAACTGTACAGCGTTAGTCAGCCCGTGGGCGAAGAAATTAATTTGCATATTTGTGAGTGGATAATTCATGACAGCGTCAAACTGATCGCCGAGCAGCCATGGCAAGGAATCATGCATGATTTCACCTACGAGATAGGCTTCCGGATTTACAAGTTTGATCGCACTGCGGAATTCCCGCCAGAACTCATGAGAGACCTCATTGGAGACATCAAGCCGCCAACCGTCCATACCGATTTCCTCGATCCAATAGCGGCCTACATTCAGCAGATATTCCTTGACTTCAGGATTCTCAGTGTTGAGTTTAGGCATGATAGGTTCAAATGCAAACGTTTCATAAGTAGGGATCCCGTCATTTACCTGTGGCGGCCACTCACGCACATGAAACCAATCTGCGTAACGGGAAGAACGCCCATTGGCAAGCAGATCAACAAATGGAGGGAAGGCATGGCCGCAATGATTAAAGACACCGTCCAGGATGACGCGAATTCCTTTGGAATGGCAGGTATCCACAAGTTCTTTCAGCAATTGATTAGTTCCTAAGTGAGGATCAACCCTTAAATAATCCTTTGTGTCATATTTATGATTGGTGGTTGCCTCGAACAGAGGATTGAAGTAAATGGCATTAACGCCCAACTCACAGAGATAATCCAAATGATCTAATACACCCTGTAAGTCTCCTCCAAAAAAATTCTGTGGACCCGGCTTCCCCCCCCACTCCAACACGTTATCCGGGTCGTTGGTGGGATCACCATTCGCGAAACGCTCCGGGAAAATCTGATAAAATACAGCATCTTTCACCCATGGCGGCGGTGTATGCACATCTTCGCGGTTCAAAAAGGGAAAGTCGAACAGCCCTTCATATGCGACAGTTGGAGGCTCTGGGAAGAACCCTTTTTCCAAATAATATAGAACTTCATCCCTTGAATAAAGTCCAAAGTAATAAGTGAGTCTGCGATAAACCGGACGAACGGCTGCCTGCCAGTAATCGAACAAACCGTCAGAAGCCAGGCGCTGCATCGGAATCACCTCATGCGTTTTATCCCATCCATATTTGTCTCCGCAGAAAAGATTGATCCGTGATACGTCCTCCCGTTTGGTTCTTATGCGAATATGTAGCGTAGACTCATCGTAGGCATAAGACCAGTTCTGTCCCATGCGATGATAAACGGCTTCCAGTTGAATCATACCCACTTTCCCATCCCTTCGTGGCAGCCAAACGCAAAAAGGGCCAACCTCATTATGTTCGGAGGTTGAACCCTTGGCGGTTTCATTGCCTTTAAATTTGTCTGAATTGTACCATACCCTTCAAGATCAATACAAGTAATTATTTCCACATAAATTTTGGAAGATAAAATAGCTAGAATAGAATAGAATTAGAGAGGATAATAAAGGGAAAATACCATTAATATAACTAAACCGTCCAATTTGGACTTTTTTTGTTATTGCAATCTATTTTATGGATATTATAGAATAAGGGCGAACGGACCTGATTTTTCATAACACGCATCCAAATTAAAGGCACTGCTACCTGAGAAGGTACAACCTCGGCACTTTGTGCAAAAGAGGTTGTGCCTTTTTCTATGTTTTTTTCTATGCGTGACAGGTTTGATCACTCATGAATGAAGGGGAGATGAACAAATGAAGAAGAGAAAACGCTCCAAAGTGAAAGCGGTAACATTTAGTTTGGTGCTGAGTCTGCTGTTGGCATTGTCGGTCACTGCTTGTGGTTCAGGCAATGGGAATTCCGCCGTGAATAATGCGGAGGTGACCTCGAATGAGACGAATGCCGAGGATGAGGAAATGAAACCAGAAGCAGGGGCCAAACTGATGGTCTGGGAAGCCAAGGAGCAGCTTGACTACATGAAGCAGGTTGCCGCTGATTTTGAAAAAGAATATGGCATACCCGTCACGGTGCAGGAAATGGCGGGCGCCGATCAGGGTACAAGATTGACTACGGACGGCCCTTCCAAACTAGCCGCCGATGTGTTGACTCTCCCACATGACCAGATCGGGCTGGCCGTCAAAGCAGGGCTAATTTTACCCAATGATATTTATGAGGAAGAAACGAAATCCACCATGGTGGAGACGGCTGTACAGGCATCGTCTTACGACGGCATTCTGTACGGATATCCTAAATCGGTGGAAACTTATGCGCTGTTCTACAACAAAGACCTGATTTCCGAGGCTCCAAAAACCTGGGATGATGTGATTGCTTTTGCCAATACGTACAATAATCCGACAGAGAACAAATTTGCGATCATGTGGGAATTCGTTGGGTATTACAGCTATCCGTTCATTGGCAGCTTCGGCGGATACATCTACGGTGATAACAATACGAATATCAAGGATATCGGCCTGAATAACGAAGGCTCCGTCAAAGGATTTACCTTTCTTCAGAGTCTGAAAAACATTCTGCCGCTGAATGCAGGAGATATCACTTATGACGTTAAAACCCAATTGTTCCAGGAAGGCAAGCTGGCGATGAACATCGACGGGCCTTGGTCCGTAGCTGCGTTCAAGGATCATGTCAACCTGGGCGTGGCTCCTCTTCCTAAGGGACCTGACGGACAAGACAGCCTTTCTTTTTCCGGTGTCAAGTCGTATTATGTCAATTCCTACACGGATTATCCGGTCGCAGGTCGCTTGTTCGCCCATTTTGCAAGCAATAAGGAGAATCAGCTCAAGAACTTTAAAATGACGGGAGCGATTCCTGCGAGCACTGAAGCTGGAGAAGCGCAGGAAATCAAAGATGATCCAATTATCAGCGGATTTTTCGATCAGTTCCAAAATTCCGTGCCGATGCCTTCAATTTCAGAAATTAAATCCGTCTGGGAACCGCTAAAGGCAGCATATGTATCCCTGTGGAACGACCCAGGTCTTGATGTCAAACAGACGCTGGATCAGACAGTAAAGACGATTCAGGCCGATCTGGAGTCGAAGTAAAGGACAGGTGGTTTGACTTATGCAAAAAAATATAGGCGCAGCGTTACTTTCGACTGTTATTCCGGGACTGGGCCAGTTCTACAACCGACAGTTTCTGAAAGGATTAGTATTCCTGCTGGTTGGGTCTGCTGGGATCTATTTTATCGCCCATGATCTAGCCGGTCATATGCGCGGTTTGATCACACTTGGTGAATTTCCGAGCCGTATGGTCAAGGTAGGGAAGCTGACCCGGATGGTGGAGGGCGACCATTCCATTTTTATGATGATTGATGGCCTGATCGCTTTGCTGGTGCTCCTCTTTTACACAGCATTTCATTTGCTGAACATCAGGGACGCCTTCTTGGTTGGAGCTGCGTGGGACCGGAAACAGCCAATTCATTCATTCGGTGAATCACTCAGATATATGGGCCGCAGAAATTTTGCCTATCTTGTGTTGGCGATTCCCTTTGTGGCCGTGGTTTTTCTGACGATATTGCCGCTTATTTTTTCGGTGCTCCTGGCGTTTACGAACTATGCAGACCCGATTCTGCCGCCTGCGCATCTTGTAGATTGGGTGGGATTTGGAAATTTCAAGAAGATGGTCAGTCTGGATGTTTGGAGTTCGACCTTCGGTGGAGTGCTGACTTGGACACTGATCTGGGCGGTCATTGCCACTACGACGACTTACATTGGAGGTGTGCTCATCGCTGTCCTTATTCACCAGCCCCGTGTTCGGTGCAAAAAGCTTTGGCGCACGCTTCTGATCGTTCCCTTCACCATTCCCAATATGATCTCTTTGCTCGTCATGCGCAATATGTTCAATAATCAGTTTGGACCAATCAATAGTTATTTAAGAGCCTTGGGACTGGAGGGTGTGGCGTGGCTGACTAATCCGTTTTGGGCAAAAGTCACCGTAATTCTGGCTAATATGTGGATCGGAATTCCAATTACCATGATCCTAGCCTTTGGGGTGTTGACGACTATTCCAAGGGATATGTACGAAGCGGCCGAGGTGGATGGAGCAGGGTCATTCTTTAAATTCCGCATGATTACGCTGCCCATGGTGTTGTTCGCTACTGCTCCCATTCTGATCATGCAGTTTGCCGGCAACATTAACAGCTTTAACGTCATTTATCTAATGACCAACGGAGAACCAGTCAATCCCAATTACCAGTTCGCGGGCCACACCGACCTGTTAGTTACCTGGCTCTATAAACTGGCGCTTAACCAGTCGCAGTATAGCTTTGCTTCTGTAATCGGGATTGTCATCTTCCTACTGGTCGCGACCTTCTCCATCTGGAGCTACCGCCGGACGCGATCCTACAAAGAGGAGGATATGATTTCATGAAGCTAAGACCCACGGAAGCGATAAAAACATTTGTAAGCCACTTTCTGTTGATTATTCTCAGTTTCATCAGCTTGTTCCCGGCCTTCTGGATTATGATGTCTTCGTTCAAGACGGGGAATAGTCTCTTCAGTGACTCATTGATTCCTAAAGAATTTACATTTGTTCACTACAAGGACCTGTTCGAGCAGACAAAATATCTGTTATGGTTTCTGAATACACTTAAAGTTGCGGCGTTGTCAACGCTGCTTGGCACCTTCCTGCTGCTACTGACTTCGTATGCCATCTCCCGGTATCGATTCACGGGCAGAAAAACTACGCTCACCACGTTGCTCGTTCTGCAGATGTTCCCAGGTTTCATGGCCATGATTGCAGTTTACGTGCTTCTGAACACACTGGGGCTACTGAATTCCCATTGGGCGCTTGTGCTCGTCTACAGTAGCGGCGCAATTATCACGAATGTTTTTGTGGCTAAAGGTTTTTTTGATACCATTCCTAAAAGTCTGGAAGATGCTGCGCGAATGGATGGGGCGAGTCATATGAAAGTCTTTCTCTCCATAATGATCCCACTGTCCAAGCCGATGCTCACCTATGCCAGTCTTATGATATTTAACGGCTGCTTTGTGGACTTCATATTTGCTGACCTTGTATTACGTACGGAGGAGACTAGAACGCTCGCCGTCGGGCTTTACCGGATGGTGAATCAGAACAACTCGACGGAATTTACGTTGTTCGCCGCCGGAGCGGTGCTGGTCGCCCTTCCAGTCACGCTGCTGTTCATTTTTCTTCAGCGTTTCCTGGTGGACGGCCTGACGGCAGGCGCAAGCAAAGGCTAAATACGGATTACGACTCCCTCTCGTAAGGTTATTGCTTGTGATCCAACAGAAACATGACTTGAACCATAAAAACCGCTTCCTTTTCAGAAGAGCAAGGTTCTGAAAAGGAAGCGGTTCTAAACATTTTTCTAGCAATCCTTGATATGCATGAGGCAGTACCTTTACTCCCCATTCTCCACCTTCTATTTTTTAACTCACGATCCCTTCTCTCTCTATTGATCATCTATGCTTTCATATAACGTTGCATGAATATACTTTAGTGAAGTTTGTATTTACATTTACCCAATAAATATAGTGATTTCTTCATCAATAAGGGCTTCAAGTAATTTTTCTATAAGAAAATCTATTCTCCTATTTATATAAATAAAATCATCATAATTAAGGTGGGTCTTCGCCCAATTTCTTAATAGATTCAATTCTTCAATAAGTAAGGGAAGATCTTTCTTAGATGTCCATCCTCGCCTTCTAGAAATTACTTAATTAAACTCTTATCTTCCTAATATTATTATTTTTCCCTTTTCGTCTATTCCTCTAAATATAAATCCTCCAGCATCTTTTGTTTTTAGTTCGCTGTAAGCTGCTGCGAAACCATCTTCTAATTTTAATTCGATAAATACCGTTGAGTTTTCCTTTATTTCTTCAATATTATCTAATATTACGTTATCGATATTATCATTACTTACAATTACTCTCTTAATTTCAGGATTATCTGATGCGACTGCGAATATAGTTTCAAACATCTTATTGGAATTTAAACTCGCCGACCATGTCCGTTTAATGTCTCCCTCTTGCCCAACCACTGGTGTCATGGGGTATAACTCAGCAACATGAGATACGTGATAAAAGATATCCCATTTAGGTTCCACTAGTTTTGCATAGTTGCCATTGTTAGTCTTCCAAATAATTGTTTTCTTATTTCCATAATCTTTTACATATATCACTTCACCATCTTTGGAAGGATATGAATTCCTAATGGCATTATTCTCAGTAAGAGAATACCCAGATTTATTAAATAAATAAATTATCAGTAATAACAAAACGATTAGTACTATCGATCTTCGTAGGATTTTACGGTCCATAAATACTCCTTTCATTTACGGTTTGTAGGGATTTCGTATAACAGTTGGCATTCCTGACGTTCAAACGGCTTGATCCCTTGCACTTCATATGGATAGTCAATTTGTTTCTTTATGATTTCAACTGCATCCTTGTTTACAAAAAGCTCAACTATATATAATGCGAGGTCAATAGATGTCGATACTCCCCCGGCTGTTATTAGGTTACCATCTCTTACAATTCTAGTTTTTATAACTTCTTTACAATAGGGTTCTAGTAATTCATAAGCATTTGGATGTGTTGTTGATTTCTTATTCTTTAAGAATCCCGCAGCTCCCAGTAAAAGTGAACCTGTACAAACAGAAACTATGTAATTAACATTCTCAGCTTGTCGTAACCATGAAATAAATTCCTCATCAAATCTAAGCTCTCTTGTTCCCCTTCCTCCGGGGACAAATAATAAATCATATTCTGATAGATCTGGCTTGATCTTGTTTACTTTAATTGTTAATCCTAATTCATCGGATATTTCTTCTGACAGACCACAAATATCCCAGGTTGTTCCTTTTGTTTCTTCAAACAAATTCAAGCGATAGATAACATCATAAAATCCAATAAAGTCTAAAAACGTAATCCCGTTAAAGAGAACAAAACCAATCTTCAAATGAATAACCTCCTTATTCAATCGCTATTACAGGTATTTCAGCTAACGTTTCTGCATTCACGAACCCTCACTCCTTAAGTGACCGAAGAGAACGGCCGCGATGCGGTTAGTCGGTTCGGATGTGTCCGCTGAATCTACTTCACTGCTGCTGAAATCCTGCCCTAAATCATATTCTGGCTTTGGATATTTCGTTCTCATATATCTTATCTTTTAGTGTCTTGTAAAATAATCCAGGTCGGCCTCAACTATTCCCATCTGCAGATTTTTGCACCTCGTACTCGAGGAGCACCATTCCGCTGGGGTAGACGCGGTGTCTAATAAATGCCAATCGTCGACGCACTCCGTGCGAAGCGAGCAGTGGAACCCCACTTCCCAAAAGTATCGGGATGATCGCCGGTTCGACCGTATCTACAAGATTCCACGCGAGAAGCTGGGACAAGAGATCCCCTCCTCCGTAGAGCCAGATATCTCGACCATCTTGAGCACGAAGCTCGCGAACTCGCGCTTCAAGCTCCTCGCTCACGACCTCAACATCTGGATGATCTTCTTGCCGAAGTGATCGCGAGGCTACGATCACTTGCTTTCCGGGAAAGCTTTCACCCATAGAATGTACGATCTCGTACGTCCGGCGACCCATAAGTAATGTATCGAACTGCGCATGAAGCGCTTCGAAATCAAACGAGGGCTCTGGAGTAATCCAGTCGAACTCATCTTCTTCAGGTCCTGCGATGAAGCCATCCAGACTACATGCAACTTGGTATCGTATCCGTCTCATCCGAACATCACCTCAATCTCATTTGTTTGAATTTATCTATTTCAACCAAGAAATTCATCTACGATTGTTATAGTTCATACATCGTTGAAAAATCTCCTTTGTATAATACTGCAGTAATTACGCATAACGTTCCCGTATCCACGACTTCTCACCGACTTAAGCGACCAACGGGAGCGGCTGCAATACGGTTAGTTTGTGTGGATGTGTCCGCTGAACCTGCTTCCCTGCCGATTGCTTCTCGCGGACCGAGGAGCCGTCAGGCTCCGAAGCGTGGATATAATGTTGAACTAAACCGCTACGCGGTAGCTTATTAAATCCTACAATCCTTACTGCCATTTTACCACGCCTTCCTTTATTATCTAGTAAAAAAAGGAAGGTGTGTTATCTATGCAAGATTGGATTCAATCCATGACGTTTTCAATGGAGTTACGAGGTTTTGCCAAAAGTACTCAAAGAACTTATTCAGCCCATATGCGACGTTTCTATTCATTTTGTGGTAAGCCTCCTGCATCCGTTGGGTACGATGAAGTTCGAGCTTTTCTTCATCATGTGTATCTGTTAACTTAAAAGTACGCCAACGTAATCATTTAAAACTCCCCCACCCAAACCGATATAACCCATAGAATCATAACGATAATGTGGGGGTTGGGAGAGATGATCAGTTTGATTCAAAAACAGAATATTATCTTGATGCATCATCGAGAAGGAAGATCACAGAGAGAGATTGGCCGAATGACAGGAGTGGATCGTAAAACCATTCGTAAATACATTGTTGAACTAAACCGCTACGCGGTAGCTTATTAAATCCTACAATCCTTACTGCCATTTTACCACGTTTTCCTTTATTATCTAGTAAAAAAAGGAAGGTGTGTTATTTATGCAAGATTTGATTCAATCTATGACGTTTTCAATGGAGTTACGGGGCTTTGCCAAAAGCACTCAAAAGACTTATTTAGCGCACATGAA
>NZ_JBNPWS010000052.1:0-15265 GCF_050433705.1 Paenibacillus sp. DS2015
TAACTCAACCATGATGATCACCTCCGAGAGGAAGATCTAAGGGGCTTTTCAACCCGAGGACTTGAGCATGGGTCAGATGTAGATACATAGAAGTCGTTTGAATATCTGCATGACCAAGAAGCTCTTTGATTTGCAGAATACTAGCACCGCGATTTAATAGGTGGGTTGCAAAGCAATGACGCAAGGTGTGTACGGATACATCCTTGGAGATTCCAGAAGCATGCAATGAATCTTTAAAAACAGATTGAATACTCCGTACTGAAATGGGCTTCGTATCTGGGACACCTGGGAAAAGCCAAAGGGAAGGGCGATAAGCCTTCCAATATTGACGAAGTAGCAGAAGATTATGGCTGGATAAAATGGAGTAACGATCCTTACCCCCTTTGGCTTGACGAACCAAGAGGCGCATGTCTGGACTGTGAATGTCTGTCAATTGCAGATGTGCGACTTCGCTCACGCGAAGACCTGCCGAGTAAATGGTGGTAAGAATGGCTTTGTGCTTGAGATTGCGGGTCGCATCGAGGATCTGGCAAACTTCCTGAAACGTCAGTATGGTGGGGAGAAAAGAATTCTTCTTCACTCTCGGAACATGCAGCATATTCCATTCCCGAAAAAGCACAGATTGGTAATAAAACTTGATGGCACCATAAGCAGAATTCACGTAGGCAGAACTTAGATTCTTCGTTTTAATGGCATGATGAAGAAAAGCTCGAACTTCATCGTACCCAACGGATGCAGGAGGCTTACCACAAAATGAATAGAAACGCATCATGTGAGCTAAATAAATTCTTTGAGTACTTTTGGCAAAACCTCGTAACTCCATTGAAAACGTCATGGATTGAATCCAATCTTGCATAGATAACACACCTTCCTTTTTTTACTAGATAATAAAGGAAAGCGTGGTAAAATGGCAGTAAGGATTGTAGGATTTAAAAAGCTACCGCGTAGCGGTTTAGTTCAACATAGCATTACCACAGCGGTCGCTATGCTCCCTTGGTCACCAGGAGGAAGTTTTCATAGAAGTAAATTCAGGTGACACATCCAACCAGCTAAGTGGCAGAGCCACCTGGACCTACGGTCCTTAAGCCGCTTGGACGTCGGTAATGCGCAAACGTTAGACGAAAGATCACATTAATTTTAAGAGCCAAAATGGAGGTCAAATGATACAAGAGTTACTCAAATACACTGATACAAATTTCCCGAACTTCGGAAGTGATATTCATTTAAGATTTGAACTAGGAGAACCGTTTCGTAATGGTTCAAATCGAAGACTTAAATATGTAAATCAAAGAGTTGTAACTATCTTTGAAGAAATTTTTCATCAAAATGATTTAATTTATGTATGTATCAAAGATTGGGGTAATAGAGAAGACCCCATGTTTGGCAATACAACTCCAGACTATATTTACGAACTGTTGAATGGAATTAAAATGGAAGAAGACACATTATTCGATTTAGATGAAGACGAAGATGATGATGGAAATACAATCGAAATAAAGAATGAATATCAAATCAAAGTCTTAACAGGGATCAGCTCTTCAATTCCTTATAGAGAAATACTCAAAGGGATAAGTTATTATGAGCAAGGAAGAGAACCATCCATAGGTCAAAGAATATATTTTGTTAGCATAGATAAAGGAATGGTGTTCAATATGTATGATGACAGAGGGTGCATTGTACATGCTAACTCAAAGGAAAAATTAAGACATCTCTATACGAGATATAATGATTGGTTGGTGAACTATTGGAGAGAATATTTTGATAGTTTATTCAAAGAAGTGTGATCCTACGTCTAAACCAGCTAATCAAAGTCAAGTCTATCATTAATATATTTTTCATAGATAAAACAAAGACGTACCTAAATAAACCTACCAGTAGAGAAGGTTCTATTGGAAGTTAATTTCCAATTGTGAACTCAACCCATTTTAAAAGCTTGACCAGACGTCCACATTCCAAAAATAATGCGTAAAAACTTATGAGAAGTAGCAACAATTGCGACTTTTGCCGGTTTGCCTTCATTACGTTTTTGCTGATAAAATTGAAAGAGAATCGAATTTCTTGGACCATGAATTTGCCTGGAAATCGCACAAACGGTAGCCTGGTAAAGAGCTGTTCGGAGGTAGGAAGAGCCCCGTTTAGATATTCGATTCTTTTTAGATTTGAAGGTTCCTGATTCGTGAACAGACTGAGTCAAGCCCGGCAAAAGCTGTTAGCTGTTTCACGGATGGGATAATAATTCAAGAGAAGTAAGGTTACAGACTTTGTGAAACGCCTTGTCATAGCCCGGGAAAAGGAGATCAAGAACAGCACGAAAGCGCAGATGAGCCTCGCCATATAGGCTGGATAGCTATATGAAGAAAAGAAAGAAACAAGAGGTTTGGAATAATTGCCGATAGCTTCTAAAAGTTCCTGACCAGTGGCTAGCTTCATCTGCTCCAAGATCGATAGGAGATGATTGAGGTCGTCATGGGTATGAGAGAATGGGAAAGGTTTGTACATACAGTCATGGTAAGAGAGAAAGGCAGCGGCAACACTCTTACCTTTAGCAACATCGATACTTAGGACAGGTTTATTCATATAACCTCCTTAAAGTCACTGGGGCCAGTACTTTTGGTCTCCACAGGTTGGCACGGTGATTCGGGCTCAAAGGCCCAACCAGCTGAATCGGGGTATGAACAAAAGGCGAGCGCGTAAAACACTTTATGCGACGGGATCTATGTCCCAACAAAGCATGCGTTTTTCAGCCCAGTGTTTCCTCCAGTATAAAGAAAAATTTCATCCCCGAGCCAGTCGGGTATGAACTGAGAATACCAACAACATATTCACGCATCGGGCCATTCGGCCCTCGGTCCGGTAAAAGTTCGAAGAGGTATTTCAGTAGCAGGGAAGCATAATCAGCCGGACACACCCGCACCACCTAACCGCATCGCAGCCGGTCACTTCGTGACCTTAAGGTGGTGGGTCGTCGTGAATACAAGAACGTTATCGGAAATCAGCGAACACCATAAAAACCCTCAATAATTCATTGATTATCTAGTGCCTAGAAGCTATTCATCTAACGGGTAGCATTCCTGTAATGAGTAAGAATGACGTTTGAACAATAAAAGACCTCTTGATATCATAAGAATTGTCCTTAGCTGGCCAGCAAAAGGGACGAATTCGAATATCAGGAGGCAGATAATATGAATTATAACCAAAATGAGAAGATAGCTCAAATCACTTCTCAAACGCTAATAGTTGGCGTAGATATCGCTAAGTACAAGCATGTTGCACGCGCGCAGGATTTTAGAGGGCAGGAGTTCAAGAAGGCTTTCCATTTTGAAAATACGAACTCAGATTTCTATCACTTTCTAGGTTGGATTCAACAACTAATGAAAGATCAAGGGATGGAAAAAGTGAATGTAGGAATGGAACCAACAGGTCACTACTGGCTTAATCTAGCTCACTTTCTTAAAGATCAACGTATTCAATTTGTCGTAGTAAACCCGATGCATGTAAAGAAAAGCAAGGAGCTAGACGACAATTCACCTACAAAAAATGATGTGAAAGATGCTAGGGTAATTGCACAGTTAGTCAAAGATGGGAGATATGCTGTACCCAATATTCCACAGGGAGTGTACGCAGAACTTCGAGTGGCAAAAAAGATACGCGATCTTCTTTCTGTTGACCTACAAGCGGTTCAAGGACAAATCCACAATTGGCTAGATCGTTACTTTCCTGAGTTTCTTATCGTATTTAAAGACTGGGAAGGAAAGTCGGCATTACAGCTTTTAAAGCTAAATGTATTACCACATGAATTAGTCAAGATTTCCGATCATGAGATCTTAACACATCTCAGAAAAGCTGTTAGCCGTGCGGTTGGACTCAGTAGAATATCTGAACTCAAAGAAGCAGCAAGTCATTCGATTGGCATTCTTGAGGGTTCGACAATGGCTAAATTAGAGCTACGCACGTTAATAGATAAGTATGAGCTCATAAATAATAGATTCGAAGAACTGGATTCAAATATAGATGGTTTACTTGAACAGATTCCAGGTGTTAAACAAATGTTAGCGATTACGGGTATTGGTAGAGATACGGTTGCAGGCTTCTTTTCAGAGGTAGGAGACCTCAGTTATTACTCTCATCCCAAGCAGATCATAAAATTAGCTGGGCTGAGTCTGAGGGAGAATACGTCTGGAAAGCATAAGGGACAAACAAAGATTACAAAGAGAGGGAGAAAAGCACTCAGGGCGCTTCTCTTTCGAGTAGCCATGCCTTTAGTCGCTAAGAATAGTGCATTCAAGGCTTTACATCAATATTTTACAACACGCTCAAATAATCCTATGAAGAAAATGCAGTCCCTGATCGCAATATGCAATAAGCTTATACGGATTCTGTTTACGAGTGGTAAGAAGCAATGTGAATTCAGTGAAGAGCATATGCTAAGGGATATTCCCCATATGGCAG
This sequence comes from Paenibacillus sp. DS2015, assembly GCF_050433705.1. Classification (NCBI taxonomy): domain Bacteria; kingdom Bacillati; phylum Bacillota; class Bacilli; order Caryophanales; family Paenibacillaceae; genus Paenibacillus; species Paenibacillus sp. DS2015. The sequence continues at coordinate 4,450 of NZ_JBNPWS010000052.1, forward strand.
AACTAAAGAGAGTAGCTTAGGTTTCTTTTGAATTCTTAAAGTAAGTAGCAGGTAACTACATTTGAAGCACGGATTAGTCAGTAAAACAACTATAATACGGACAAAGATCCTGTCGGGCAGCATAACTGACATCCACATCATGGTAAGGTTGGACGAAGGAATTTTAGAGCGAAGACTCTGTGAGATTTGGGAGGGTAGACCTCCATGAGATATGTGGACATCCATCAGTGCAACCATAACTACAACAATTTCCACTTTTTGGATACGAGTGGTTAAGAAGATAAGGATCGTTTTTTCTCCATATATCCATAATTAACCTTTAATTCATCCCTATTCCAATATTCAAATGCTCAAATACCAATGATGCTATGAAAACTTAAGAAAACAGGAGGAAATGAGAGCTAATGCTTTCTTCATAGAGGGAGATTAGTTCAGTGATTTATTAGGTGAGCTTATGAAGGTAATAAAAAGTGTTATGCCTATTATTTTCAATAATATGGTACACTATCTCTAATCCTAGTTAACATACCAGATTAAGGGGGCGGTGAATTGTTTTTATTCGAACGGCTACCATTGGCAGCAAGTTTGTTTTCTGATGCGCCAGCACTTTTACGATATGGGCAGTCTATTACTTATGGGGAGCTTCATCGTCTTGCTGAAAAGCTCGGGAGTGCCCTCTATGTCGAGGGTCTCCGGCCAGGAGATCGACTTGCTATTCTCGGGGATCCTGATCCCCAAATGGTTGTTGCGCTCTATGCTGCGGTTGGGATTGGTGTCATACCAGCTGCGATTTCACCGTTGCTAAGCCCTCCAGAAATTGCAGCTATTCTTGATGACGCTGAACCGAACTTCCTAATCCATGACAATCGTCACGCCGAAACTGTTTACTCCGCTGTAAAATTTCTCTCGAGCTCTCCGACACTGTTTGCTACTGAAGAAGGTTCGAGTTCTAATTCGTTGAGATCTCTTTTAAAAAAGGATCTTACATCACCACCAATTGGCATGTGTGACCATAAAATTGATGATACAGCCGTACTTATTTATACAGGAGGAACAACAGGGAGACCAAAGGGGGTAATGCATTCGCATCGTGGAATGGCAGCCTGGAATCAATTTACTCCTTCCGCTGGGTTCGGATATGATATTGGACGTCGAGTGCTAGTGCTTAACCTATCGCACCTAGTCGGGCAATTTCAACTGTGGGCAACCATGGCAGCAGGGGGATGTCTGGTCTTTCTCGATGAATATCCGGCTAACGTTCAGCGTATAGTTGAGGCAATGGAACGCGAACAGATTACGCACCTCAGCACGGTCGGACAATTGCTTCGTGACCTGACCAGCGAGGTTTCCGCTACCGGAAGAGACTTGCAAAGCCTCAAGATAATTGGTTGTGGTGGCTCCGTCATCTCACCGGATACTCTAGAGAGTGCGGTTGCACAGTTCCCAGGAGCGTTAATCGTCAACAACTATTCACAAGCAGAATGTGGGATGGCGATCAGTCGACTAATACCAATACATCATATAGATGATCCGATTCGTCTTAGATCAGTAGGTCGTCCTGCCGACCTATCCGCCCAGGGAGAAAAAGCCTTTCAGGTTCGAATTATCACCGCTGAGGGACGTGAGGCAGTAGAAAATGAGTCTGGCGAAATTGTTGTTCGTGGTGCTCAAACGATGGTAGGGTATTGGCGTCAACCAGAGACTTCTAGTGAAACAATGAGCGAGGGATGGATTCGAACAGGTGACGTGGGTTGTCTAGATGCTGACGGTTATCTATATGTATTAGACCGTATGAAGGATATGGTCATCGTAGGTGGTTCTAACGTGTTCTGTCCTGAAGTGGAACAAGTGATCATGGCAAATGAACAGGTTGCAGAAGTGGCTATTATTGGACTTCCACTACCCGGAGAAGGGGAGGAACTCGTTGCTTGTATAGTTCTGCGAGACGACGGTAGCTTAGAACTGGAACAGTTGTGGGTGTTCTGCGAACCTAGCCTTGCACGGTATAAATGGCCGACCAAGATATTTATTCTCGATACTCTCCCTCGAACTGCCGTGGATAAGGTTGATAAAAAAAGTCTGCGTATGCAATTACCTTTATTCGCAAAGAGTTAAGATAACCGGACACAATAGTTAAAGATAACTAAAGTTGAGGGATATTTCAAAGAAGACGCTGACATCCGATAACACCACATGCCTACTGCGGGCATTCGCCCTTGATTGCCAAGGGGGGATTTCTTAGAAGATTAGTCAGGCGACACATTCAACCAGCTAAGTCTGACGACCCGTCCCCTTCGGTCACTTAAGCTGCTTGAACGTCAGGAATGCCAAACGTTAGCTGAAATGACTGCAGAATGTTTTGGGGGAATCGATGAAGAGTTCAAGAAGATACGGCATCTTCTCTCTAATAATATTACTACTTATGCTCGCGCCAGTGGTAATTCAAATTATTGATCATGACATATTAAAGAATCAATTATTGAGGGTAATCGGAAAGTAATAGAAATTGGTGGTGAGTACCTGAATTATCTAACTTTTGATGGTGCAGGTTGTTCTCCAATATATGATCATATATTGGATCGAGAAAAAAGCGAGTTTGTACCATATAAAGGAGAGATTCTAGGCAAAGGTATGAACATAGAAACAGTTTTTCTAGTTTGTTGTTTTCACTTTATAACTTTATTAATACTCTTCTTAATCTGGTTGCGTTTAAAGAATAATGAAAATATTGAATAATGAAATTACGGGCGAACTCTAAGGAGGCAGTAACATCAGCTACAATTTGTTCACGCATAGGCGGACAAGCCGCCTCGGTCCCGGAAGTAAAGTCGAGGAAGTGATTTCTGGGACACACCTGCTACCATTGCGGGAAGTATGTTGCAGCGATCTCGTTTTATCCATGCAGCATTGGAGCGTCGGCTTGCACAGAGCTACCCGCAATCCAAGCTGATATTGCCAATTAAGGATGCGGCTTATGGTGCGTGTTGTTGGGAAGATCAAAATTGGAAAAAGATAAATTAATCGCAAGTAGGCTCAGTTAAAGACACCTCAAGGAATAGGGGAAACGCCCACGTTCTTTAAGTGTTTTTTTGGTTATCCAAGACGGTGAGGGCGTGATTCGAACCATTTTGTCAAAGTTAAAGTTTTGAGAGCGTAAAATATTATGTGTCAATAGATAAATAGAAAAAGGAAGCCCTTTTCTTGTAGAATTAAGTCACCACAACACAATTCACAGAAAAGAGGACTTCCCTATGAATCATTTTACAACAGATTTAGTTCAAGTTCTAGTCACGAAGCAAGATGTCACAGAGGTATTTCGTAATCACTTAGAGACTACCATGAATCATTTGCTAGAAACGGAACTCACTACATTTCTAGACTATAAAAAATATGACCGTATTGGCGTAAATTCAGGTAACTCTCGTAACTGTGTTTACACGCGTACGCTTCACACAGAGTATGGAGACCGCATAGCGGTTTAGTTCAACACCATCATGTTTACGCTTCGGGCAATTCGGCCCTCGGCCGGTAGAAGTAGGGAAGCCGATTCGACTGGAGAAACTCAGTAACTGAAAGCAAATCAGCCGGACACATCCTAGCACCTAACCGCATCGCGGCCGCCCTTAGGTGGTAGGACGTCGTGAACACAATAACGTTAGCCCGAAATCATAGATTGTTGAAAAATATAAAGAGATAGCAGGTGAAAACTAACAAAGGAGAGAATGAGATATGCAATATAGAGTTAGGGATGTAAATATTTATTATGAAGATTATGGTGAAGGTACGCCGATTGTAATGATTCATGGATGGGGTCCGGACCATAGACTGATGAAAGGGTACATGTAACCTATCTTCCAAACCATTAATACACCTTGGAAGTGTATTTACTTTGATTTACCTGGAATGGGGAAGACCAATGGAGAACAGAACATAATAATTGATTGGCGTTATGTCATTGGAAGAAAAAAGTAAGCAAATTCAGCGAAAATGAAGTGTAGAAAGGGGTTAATCATGGGAAACCAATCTTGCATTTTGTGCCGTGTCGTTTCTGGCCAACAATCAGTAGAAATGATTTACGAGAATGAATACGTTATCTGCTTTCGAGATCCTTATCCGGCTACGGATGCTCATGCCGTGGTAGCTCCTAAAAAACATTTTGAAAATATGTTACTTATGACAGAAGAGGAAAAAGAATGTATTTTCAGGATACACCAAGGTATACAGAAGGTTGCTAAGTATTTAAATATTGAAGAATCCGGATTTAGAGTCATTATTAATAATGGACCTGATGCTGAACAGGAATTATTGCATGTCCATTACCATGTTATTGGCGGAAGAAAATTGAAATGGGAATTATAAGACTGAATCGTAATTCGCGCTTGATATAATTCGATTCTATTTAAATAAGGAATGAAGAATAGGAAACGAAGTAAAAAGATAAGTTGATGGGGTTAATTCAGGCGATACATTCAACCAGCTAAGTCTGACGATCCGTTCCCTATAGTCACTTACGCTGCTTGAACGTCAGAAATACGTACCGTTAGTGAAAACCGTCTGCAATCACAAAGGAGATGAAAACCAGTTACTCCTATAGATCCTTATCCAATGAAGACTTAGAAGAAATTTGTAGGTTTCCGCAATCTGCAGGAATTATTTTATGTAAGTCCAAGATTTAAATTCCCTTTAACCCCCAATCAAATAATTGAACTACTTGAGAATAGATTTGAACCGACAGTTATAGTTCAGAAATTCACGGGCGATATAGTTGCTTATGCTAATTTATATAGCATTGAAGAGGATACTTGTTGGTTAGGAAATGTAATTGTATCACCAAAATATAGAGGTGGTGGTACGGTAGGGATCTTATTGAATGTAATGATAACTAAAGCTAAAGAAAAGTATGGTATAAAGAAATTGCTATATTTTTTCACAATACTAATTCATAGACCGAAGCTTTGAATTTAAACTCAAATAAATACATATTTACATACTGAAAATGGTGGTGTAATTCATGAATAAGAAAATTGAAGAATTTTCTCTGAATGCTTGGCCAGCATTACAGAACTTTGTATATGAAGGGTGGCTCTTGCGTTTCGCCAACGGATTTACTAAAAGGTCTAATTCTATAAACCCTATTTATGATGCTAGTGAGCAGAATATTCAAGAGAAGATTCTGAACTGTGAATCTATTTACACAAGTGTCGGATTGGATACGATCTTTAAAGTAACTCCTTTTGTTATACCAAGCAACATAGACAGTATTTTAGACGAGTTGGGTTATGATGTTGTAGACCCTACAAGTGTACAGTTAGTTGATTTATCAGAGATTGAGGAACCCGTAACAAACAGTGTAAATATGAAAACTGAAATTAATAACGAATGGATAGACATCTTGAGTGATTTTAATAACCTTTCAGATTCTAATGCTGAAATTACAAAAGAGTTATTTTCAGGGTCATATCTAAAGAAGGGGTTCTTTACATTGTATGATAAATCGGTACCAGTTGCTTGTGGGGGCGGAGTGATTGAACAAAATTATGTTGGACTTTATGATATCGTCACAGATAGTAGATATAGAAATCGAGGCTATGCTAGAGAACTCATATTGCATATTTTAAAGTGGGCAAAGGTAAATGGAGCAACTCACAGTTATTTACAGGTAGTGAAAAGCAATGTACCGGCTATAAAATTATATGAGAGACTCGGATATCAAGAAATATATACATATTGGTACAGACATAAGAAGATGTTGTAAGTAACTCAAGATTCCGTCGTATAACAACGCATTTCTACTGCGGGTGTTCGCCCTTGATCGCCAAGAGAGATATCAGAGAAGTTAAATCAGGTGACACATCCAACCGGCGAAGTGGTAGAGCCACACGGACCTACGGTCCTTAAGTCGTTCAGACGTAGGTGATAGGACGTCGTGAATAGATCAACGTTATGCGAAACCCAGGAGAAATGAAATAAGGGAGAATGATTATGAAAAAGTATTTATCAATGTTATTGATTGTATTGATTCTTACAGCGTGTAATGAGAAGCATCTATCAGAAACATTCCAAGAACTGAACTTTGAACCTGCAAAATCTGATATTAGTTTTCACCTAATAGAGTCGAGTTTTGAAACAATTATGGAAAAAACAGTTAATGGGTATAAAACAGTTTTATTTAAGTTAGATACTGAAGGAGAAATTTATGGTGGTGTTTATATTGACAATATACTCCACTCAATAGGTCCAGTCTCAATGAGTATAACACCAAATGATTTACTAGTAATAGTAGAATCGAATGCTTTTGGAAAAGACTTGATAAGGATTTCGGGAATTCCTGGTGCTAATTTCGTAAGATCAATTTATTTGGAAGTTGATGGGGAATCGATAACTCCACTTTTAGTTATTGAAGGAAATGTCAATGAAATTGATCTAGACAATGATAATGTAAATGAAATAGTAAGTACTATTGGAACAATTCCGGAAACAAGTATTTATCGAGCTTTAAAAGATAAAATTGTTGTTGCAAATATAAATGTATCAATAAATGCTCAATCTGTTTTATTTAATCCAGAGAATCAAAAATTCGAAGTGTACTATGAGCCTAATAAGAAATATTACTATCTTTATAATAATGAGAAACTGGAACTTGAAGAATAACAATAAATTATATTGTGGATACTTCGAGAAAATGGGAAATCAAATAACAATATGTTCACTCATCGGCGGACAAGCCCCCTCTCCCGGAAGATAAGTCGAAGGAGTATATGCCGGGACACATCATTCACCCAACCGCATCCGGTCAGCTGATCGGTCTAAATGTTTAGGGTGAATGGACGACGTCGTGCTTTTTGTAAACAAGGATGCAACTGAAATCATAAAGAAACAAATTGACTATCCATATGAATGAAGTGCAAGGAATTATTGAAGTGTAGGTATCGCAAGAAGACAGATACTTCATCTAACAACGTATCTAAGCGGTGGTTTACACCATTCGTTCGCAAGGAGTGATAGCAGAGAAGTTGTATCAGCGAATAACCCTGCGAGACTGTCGGACACGGTCGCATGCGCTCCCTTAAGCCTCTCGGGTTCGTAGATACAAGAACGTTAACTGAGTCTCTGGCAAAGTCATATATTTTGAAGATTAATTTGAGGAGGAATAGAAGTGCCTTGGCCAATGGTTCATTTTGCAATATCCAATATTCTGTATGAAGATAATCCTACACGAAGTCTTTTATTAGGTAGTATTGCTCCAGATGCTATACATGTTAGAAGCCAGATAACTAGGGAAGAGAAGGGGGTGACCCATTCCTTACAGTCACATAAGCCGCTTGAACGTCAGGAATGCCAAACGTTATATGAAAACTGAGTAAAAAAAGGAGATCACATTGAAGAAACTGACATTTATTTCTATCATAATAATTCTAATAGCCTTAGCAATTGTTATTGTAATCAATTTATATCCCAAGGAAGTTAAAATAAACGCACAAGGTATAATATATAGATTAGGAACTGAGCATTTAGAGTCAGTGAAACTTGTAAATGTAAATATTGAAGGAAAGTTGTACAAAAGTATTTCTGGCGAAAGAAGATTTAAAGGAACTATAGATATAGAGGATGAAGAAATACCTGTTCCATTAGATCAGAGAAAACTAGAAATACCAATAACAAGTGATGGGTGGGGTGCTATAAGCTATCCGTATTTTGTATACAGAAGTAGTGATGGTGGAACAGAGAGTACGGGTATTTATCAATATGGATCACTAGTGATAAATAACGATTTCAGTAAGGTAACTATTTTAGTTTCAGATCGAAATCAATTAAATGATAATGAAAGTGAGGTTTGGAGTGCAGAAAATGGCCAAATGATAACAGTACCAGCTACTAGCAGATCAGAAGCAATTAGTATCTCAAATGAGATAATGGAACTATTTTTAAAAGGATTAAAATTGAAGTGATTAAACCATGTGTAAGAAAGACAAGGATAGCGTAGGCACTTACTTAGTTCCGAACAATTTTTAAATGGAAGAAGGGTGAAATTGCATACAAAATTGAACAATGCAGAACCAGATAAAAGGATATCATAATAAACAAGATCCGAATGAATTATTCTGGAAGCTATATTCACTCTATCTAGCGATGTGCATTTTTTCATTTTTTGTATGGATTATAAAAGTGAAACCCGAAGAAACCTATATCACAAATAGATTCGTTGATGAATTTGCATAAGCAGGAAAGTAGATTCAGCCGGACACACCCGCACGACTCAACCAGATCGTGGCCGGACCTTAGGTCCTTAGGGTGGTGGAGCATCGCGAATACCAGAAATTTATCGGAAATCAGCGCAAAACAAAAGTAAATATAGACAGCATAGAAAACCCAAATATGAAAGGAGAATATTGATGTATGAGAACTCTGAAATCAAAGATAAGATTCTACAGAAAGATCCAACTGTTCCAGTGGTAGTAATGATGTGTGGCGTAGCGGGTTCTGGTAAAACTACTTTTGCTCAGCAGTTAGAGAAAGATGGTTTTGTACGTCTCTCCATTGATGAAGAAATATGGGCTACAAAGGGGCGGTATGGGATTGATTATTCAACTGAAATGTATGAGCAATTCAAAGTAGAAGCAGAGATTAAGTTGCGCAATGAATTAATGATTCTATTGAAAGAAAAACGTAATGTAGTGATTGATTTTAGTTTTTGGCAACGGGAAAAAAGAATTGAATATAAGAATCTTATAGAAGAGGCGAGTGGAGAGTGGAAACTTATTTATTTGAAAGTTCAACCAAACGAATTACGTGAACGGCTTCGCCTACGAAGTAAGAGATTTGACGCAAATGCTGCATTTACGATTACAGAGAAAATATTAACTTCTTTTCTTAATGGATTTGAAGTACCTTCAGGTGAAGGAGAGATTGTAATAGAAGCTACAAATAGAGATATTCAATAAAATAATTCTAACAGTGGAAGGCGAGCCAAGCAACGAATAAAGTTTGGGTTTACAGATATGAGGAATGTCAGAGCAATATTCTTTGCCGATTTTCTTATATAATGTAAATGAAATGAAATGAATGATGGGGAGTGTTGTGAATGGGGAAAAGAAAGGTTATCTTCATGATGGTCCTGCTGGTGGTTGTGTCCGTGTGGGTACCGATCCAATCAGCGGTTGCAGATTCACCAGTCACGTCAACGGGGTTCTATAAGGCTTATCTAGATGAGCCTATCGTTCAAACGGCGAACGAAGTTGGTGAAGTGACGAAGGAATTAGCCGAATATTTGGCTGATGAATCCGCACCCCTGGATATCCGCGCTGCCGTCATAAATGCGATCGGTTGGGAAGGCGAGCGGAAAGGAAGGACCGAAGCATTTGTACATTATGCTAAAGGCAAAGAATACTCGGATCTCGATTTGTCGGTGTTGCGAGGAGACGAGCTTTTCGTAATCGGGTACTTGCTTGCGATGGATGATTACTTTGATACGGCAAGTGCAGAAGAGTTGCTACGAAACGCTAAAAAGAGTATGAAGGATAGCTTTACCGCAGCGATGATCCATGCGATCGTCAAGTCTCAAAACCAGATGTTGACGTCGACATGGCAGGGGGTATGGAAGAATGTTGCACCCGTTGCTTTTGATGATCGTTTGAACATGGATATGCGTCCCGAAGCAGCGGAAATCATTATCGATTATATGGTGCTCTATAGTGATAAGAAGGTGATCAATCCGTTTTCCGCAGAAAGCCGGTTAGCCCTTCGGATCGGTGAACCTTCGTTCACGCTGAACGGCGAGACATTCGAGATCGATCCCGGTTATGATACGACACCCGTGTTGCGCGAAGGTCAAGCCTACCTGCCTGTCCGCTTCTTGACGGAGGCTGTCGGTGGAGCCGTGTATTGGCACAGCAGCACGAATAAAGTGGAGGTGAGTACCGCCCAGACCAAGCTGGAGTTGATGATCGGACATACCAAGGTTCTCGTAAACGGAGAAGAACGAAATCTGGATAGCGCCCCGTTTGTATCCGGCAACCGTACTATGCTGCCTTTCCGTTTCATCAGCGAAGTGCTGGGGTTTGATGTCTCATGGGACGGACAGACGAAGGAAATCGGGCTTACGCTCGCTTCACAGAGGTAAGGTGTTGGGGTTGGGTATCCAAGTATATCACAGTCGGAATCGGATAGGACCGTCCAACGAATGTAAGGACGGTTCTTCTTAGAACATAGAACTGGGCAGGAGATTCAACAAAATGGATACTTGAATGACTATTTAGAATTGGACCTTACAAGAAGGGATGAGATATATGGTTACTAGAGGGTTTACTAATTTGCTTCAGATTTTTCCAAGCTCAGATATGAAAAAGACAGCAGAGTTTTATGAACATATTGGCTTTAGACCAGTAAGTTATCTTGAATCATTTGAACCACATATTTGTCTGTATATGGATCAAATAGAGATCCGTTTTAACAAGATCAAATAAAGAAGATATAGTACCTAATCGAGAGATACATGGATACGGATATGATGCTTATTTTATAACGGATAATCAAGAGGAGATGGAGAAAGATTTTAAGAAGCTAGGGGTTAAGATTATAAGACCTTTAGCAACAACAGATTATAACAATAAGGAATTTGTATTTGAAGATGTAGATAGAAGATGGATTGCTGTCGGTAAGAAACAGTAATTGGTAGAGTTTAAATACTATATGAAAAAGGTTTCGAAGAGGGACCGACATCCGATAACACTTTGGATTGGTTGCGCAGTTGCCCGAAAAAAAGGCCTTCATAACGACGGTATGAAGGCTACCACGATCGTGAACATATGAGCAGAAA
>NZ_JBNPWS010000053.1:0-15242 GCF_050433705.1 Paenibacillus sp. DS2015
CTCATAAAGTAACGAAGGGTGGTAATGCTTCCGATGTATCCTTTTGCCTTGATCTCGTCGTATATGACCACTGCGTTTAGACAACCATCTTCCATACGCAGACTTACATAGTTCTTATATGCATCCAGCTTACCAATTCTTTTGTTTGTACGTTGATAACGCTGAGGTTCATCTTGCTCCAACCATTTTCGTATCGTCTTCGGATCTCTTCCTAATTCTTCAGCAATATGTGTGACATACATTCCTTTCAAGTACATTTCCTTGATCACAAAAAATTCCCCATTCTTGACCATATATTTCTCTCCCCTCGGAGAGTATGTCGGCTAATTATGGGGAATTTTCAACTGCTGATATTAGGTATTTTACAATTGATGTTCACAATCAATAGCATCGAATAAGTTTTCTCAGAATCCTCATAATATTTTGTGTATTTTGGTCTCATAAAAAAACTTTTTAATGGAGTGGAGAGGTATAGTTATCTATCAATCGACTGAAAAGGATATCCGCATTGACAAGCAGAACGCAAAAACAAATAAATTCATGTATAAATACATAATACTACCATTTTTACAAGAATGGGGGATTTCGTACAACCTTATTCATATTATCTAAATAGAGAAAAATATGGAATAACTATATTTTTTAGGAGTATATGTCCACTTGCACTGATTTTTTGACACATTATAAGTGAACGAAAAAAATCTAGCAAAGTCTAATTGTTAGCTATAGTTGTTTGATAGGCAATGAGACTAGTTAGCAATTATGACAGAGAAAGGTGGAAAAAGAAGATGATTGAAAAAAATGCTATTCATTTGGATTATGAGTTATTTGCGGAAGAATTGCCGGATATCGCCCAGTTTACAGTAAGTGCTAATGGCCTAGAAGCTTCAACGATGAGTTCAGTATCAACTGGTGGCTGCTCATGTGCACCATCTACGCTTACATCAGCAATGACAATGAGCTGGTAATTAATTTTGGTACTAGTTTTGTCATGCGTGTGGAAACGTATGGCAAGACTAGCATTTATTAATTGGATATTTACGAAGGGGATTTGAAATGACTATTGAAGTAAACAATATGTGTAAATCCTATGGCGAACATCTTGTACTAGACCAAATTTGCCTAAAGGTTAAGAGTGGAACTGTTTTCGGTATTCTTGGAAGAAATGGTGCGGGAAAAACATCATTGATCGAAACGATGATTGGTATCAGAAAAAAAGATAGCGGTCAAGTAACTATCTTAGATAAAAAAGTTGAATCGGTTAACGACACGATTAAGTATCACGTTGGATTACAACCGCAGAATTCGGCATTATTGCCTCGGCAGACTATATTTGAAACACTAACGTTGTTTGCTAGCTTATATCCTAATCCATTGCCTGTTGAGCAAGTGATGAGTCAATTAGGTTTAGATCAAATAAGTAACAAGCGAATCAATCATTTATCAGGTGGACAGAAACAGAGGGTATTGTTAGCAGTAACAATGATAGGTGATCCGAAGTTATTAATTTTGGATGAGCCGACAGCCGGTCTCGATCCACAAGTACGCAGATCATTATGGTCAGTTATTCGCGATTTACGTGATCAAGGCAGAACAATTCTCTTAACTACTCACTATATGGAAGAGGCAGAACAGTTATGTGACGAAGTAGCTATATTACATGACAAGCATATCATTGTGCAAAATAGCCCTCAACAGATTATAACTAGACAGCAAACAAAGACATTAGAAGATGCCTTTGTTTCATTAACAGGTAACTTAGTGGCGGAGGGATGGGATTAATGAGTGAATCTTTCAAAAATGTGTTTAAAGCAGGGTTTAGGGAGACAGTTAGGGATGTGAAAACAATGTTTTTTATGAATTTTTTTCCTATATTCTTTATTGGATTATTTGCATTAATAGGTGCACAGGTTGGAGATATAAATGGTATATCTGCTTTTGTGTTCATGCTTCCTGGCTTACTTGTATTCATATTGTTGCAAATTGCTGTATTTGCAATAATGCAACCTCTTGTGGAAATTAAAAAAAATGGCACGATGGCGTTATTTGAGCTAACTCCATTGAAGAAAAGGGAATTTATATTCTCTATGCTGTTGTTAAGAATGATATATGGCTTAGTATGGGTAATTATATTAATCGGAATACTTTTAATGTTAGGGTCAATTCATATTTCTCAATTATTTTTATTATTTGTAGTGGTTTTCTTAGGAATGTTTATGATATTTACGTTTGGTATATTGCTTAGTACATTTTTCAACAGTGTAGAGGCAGCAGGCACATGGGGTGGATTTATTATTGTCTTTATCTATATGTTTAGTGGTGCTGGCGGCATGTTGCCTAATGTCAAAGGTTTTATGAAGACAGTATCACAATTTAATCCGTTTTCCTATTTAAATCAAGCTTTACAGCAAGTAGTTTTTAAAGATACGTTAACGTTTCCGTTGTTTGTAAATTTGCTCATTGTTATAGGTACAGGGCTGATATTCATGATAGTTAGTGTAAAAACATTTAAATGGAATTTGGAGGTGAAGTAGCGAATGAAGACGTTAGAAGAGTTGTGTGGTATCGGTAAATTAATGTCTGTTCCTCAAAGAGTGTTACATTCTCACGGAGATCCTAAATTTCCCACATTTTCATCAATGCTTGGAGATTTAAATGCAATTACATTGCTGAGTGGTAATAATTTCGGAAAAAAGATGGAGGTTACAGGTGCAGGAGGGGATGTTGACGATGAGATGGCACGTACAAAATGCATAGCAGAAACATTAGAACGATATTGTTCATGTGTTTATGATGAACGTCAATTTATATTAGCATCGCCTCTGGAACTAGGTAATGAAGCGCTTGATTTACAAAACATTCCTATGTGCTCGGAATTAGAATTAGAACATCCGCGCTGTCCCATAAGAAGACCGCCTTTATATAATGAAAAAATAAGATGGGTGCGTGGGGTTTCATTAACTACCAATCGCTTGGTTTGGATTCCATCTATCATGGTTTACTTATTCATTCCATATCAAAGTGACGCAGAGCGTTTTTGGCTACCAATTTCAACAGGTTGTGCTTCTCATGTATCCTATGAAAAAGCTCTTATTAATGGCATTTTAGAAGTTATTGAGCGCGATGCTATAGCGTTAACATGGTTACATCAGTTACCTTTACCTAAGCTTCAGTTTAATGGAAATATAACTGAAGAGGTTCATCGTTATAGTCAGAAAAATGAGCAATTTTTCTATGCTAACAATTACTATTTTAATGCTACTACAGATTTAGGTATACCGACAATTTATGCAGTGCAGCGCACCAAACATAATAAACAACTTGCTAATATGGTAATGTGTACAACCGAACTTAATCCAGAAATAGCATTAACAAAAATTATGAGAGAAGGAGCTTCTTGTCGGGCTGCCTTACAAAATAATCAACCACCTGCTAAAGAAGTGGACGAGTTCATTAATGTGATTGATGGTGCGACTTATATGGGATTACCAGAAAATAGTCAAGCGTTTGATTTTTTAGTTGAGTCTGTAGAAATGCAGGAATATTCAAGTATGAAAAATTTGGAGACAGGCAGTGACAAGTTGGATTTACAATTCTTAATTAAACATTTGGAAAGTTTGGGTCACGAAATTTTTGCGGTTGATCTTTCAACAGATGAATCAGAACGTGCAGGGATGAAAGCAGTGCGTGTTATTATCCCAACTTTGCAGCCGCTTTCTTTTTCGCATCGTGCAAGATTCCTTGGTACGAACCGTCTGTACAAAGCTGTTGAAAAAATGGGTTATGGACTGCGAACGGAGGCGCAAATTACAACATATCCTCAACCATTTGCATAGGAAGGAGAAGGGGCTAATGTGGCAAATTTTTTCGATTGGTAAATTCGGAGATGCAATATGGAAATTTTTGAATGATTCAGGAATTCAATCAAATCACGTGGTGTTGAAAAATGAATGCGAACTTTTAATTCCCTCTAATTTATCAGGCGTTTTATTCATTGCTAATTATCAAAGTATCTCTTTATTGCGCCAACTAGATGTGGAGGTGCATAAGCAGAGTATTCCATTCATACCTGTTATATTGGATAGTCCCTTGTTAGTAGTTGGACCAGTGATCATACCAGGTAATGAGGGATGTTATCATTGCTATCATCAGCGTATTATGCAACATCATCCTAATGCAGAACTTACCCGTAGTGTCCAGCAGCATTATAACGATCAGCAAATAGAAGGAGTCCAAGGTTATCACCCGGCAGATGTTATATTAATTGGTAGTTTATTGAAAAAAATAGTTGAATCTCCAGAATTATTTCAAGGTAAGTTTTTCCTATTAAATGAAGTGACGAGAGAATTGAATTGTAGTAGCGTTACCGGAGTGCATAATTGTCCACGTTGTGGATTACAACGCGATGAGGCCACAAGAGGGTATCTTGGTTTAGCGCAACATTTAAGAATTGAGAATGGGCTAATAGCTGAGGAGGTGTGACTGATGGCTCAGGTTATGCATGCTAGAGAGATGGGAAGAGCAGTCTCAACGGATTTGCAATTTCAATTTCCTAATTGCCCGCAAGTATCGGATTGCGTTGTGGTTATTCCGATAAAGGAGCAAGGTCTATATTTTGAAGGTTCTGCAGAAAAACAACTAATACGTGGAAAAGCTAGTGAAACATTTTTGCCTAGATTGTTGGAACAGTTAGATGGGAAAAATACATTCTCTCAAATTTGTGAGTTATTACCAGAATTTCCGCAACATTTTATTTATAATGCATTAGCACTACTTTATATGAGAGGATTACTGTTTGATGGTACAGCTGATATAGAGCATCAAGATAACCCGTACTTACAGTTTATACAAAGACATATTGACCATACACGAGTAAATAGTAGTATACGAGACTGTATTCACCGATTGCAGGAAAGAGAAGTATGCTTATATTCAGATGTAAGTTCAGATATGAATCGCAAACAACTAGCAGAATTGCTTGCATTGTATCCAATCCCCTTACGAATGTGCTCAGAATTACCAGAGTTATTAGTAGTAGATAGACCTATTGCCGTTTATATTCAGAATGAGTATACAACTCGTGACGAGTTGTTATCATTCGGTAGATTTTGCTATAAGCATGGTGTTCCATGGCTGCTTATAACGATATTTAAGGAAACAGTGTATCTAGGGCCTCATTTTGAAAATTATGAGACGTTGTGTGTGGAATGTTTTGAGCAACAATGGCCTATAGCTAATACTGATGATGGGTCTGTTAACATGTCACTAGGAGCTATGCAAATGGCGATGTCAAGTGTAGCAATTGACATTGTAAATTGGAGAAGTCGATTAACTTCCACACCTTTTTTGCGTGGTGTTCAGTCATTTCATACTACTACTATGGAGCAAGGATTTATTGAGATGATGAAGTTGCCTGCATGTAACTTATGTGGATGTCAAAGTACAGCTAGTAATGAGCAGCTTTTGGTTGCACGATTTGAGGATCATATTGCATTTTCTTCAGCACATCATTTAAATCCGAAGGATCATCAAAATCACTACAAGCCAATTAATCTTGAATTGGCGTCATTGTCTACGTCCTATCCAAGTGCTCTACAGATTAACTTAGATAACTGTGAAGAGGATTCGTTGCTGAAAAAGTGGAGTGAAGTATGGCGATATATGGCTGGTTGGAAACACAAGCAGATAAATAATCGTCCAAAACGGTGGTCTCCAACTGGTGGAAATTTAGGTTCAGTAGATTTATATATTGTCATTAATTCTATTCCTAATTTGAAAAAAGGAGTCTACTTGTACGGTCCGAAGAATCATGTACTGGAATGTTTAGGTGATGATGATATGGCGACGCAGCTTTTATCATGCTTGCCACATGACGAACATGCATGTGGATATATTATACAAGTTGGTTTATATGGGAAAGTAGCATCTAAGTATCATCAATTTGCATACAAGATTATTCATCTAGATGCAGGAGTAGCATTTACTCAAGGTAGATATACTGCGTATAATACTGGCTTGAAGTTAGAAGTAGCTAGCCAATGGTCAAATCAGGTAATTAGTAGCATTCTTCATCTAGATAGTTTATATGAACAACCAACTATTGTTTCCGTTATGGGGGGTGGGTATCTTGAACCCTAATAATATAGTACAAGAATTAATAAAAGAAGAATGCTTCAATGTATGGAACAATCCATCTGGAGATAACAGTAATTTTGATGCATTTGGCTCTTTGAGAAGTTGGAGGAAAGTTCTTGATGAACGAGAGTCAGTTAGCTTTTTTGACAAAGAAAAGGATGTTGAATATGACGACTTAGTTCAGATGCTAATTAATAATGAGAAATTTATAGAACAAATTGCAGGCACGTCTTTACTTGAGCAGTACTTACTGATTAATCGCGTCAATACGCACAATGATGAAGCATTTTCATCGCAAAAAGTATATCGGTATTCTTATTCGCAAAATTATATTCAAGAAGTTGCTGATATTCCTCAACATTTGACACAAGAACAACTCATGTTACAGAAAGAATTTGCTAATGCTGCTGTTGTCGTATTTTATGTTGGGAAAATAGCTGATCGAACCGCTACCTGCGGTGTGACTGGTTATACAAACTTATTAACAATCGCGGGCATGGTTGCTCATAATATGTGGTTACATTCGCTTAGCCGTGGTTATGAAGGGACAGTATTTGCGGGATTATTGCCAAGAACATTAAGAATGTTTACGGATATTGATGGATTTACAAAAGCACAGATGTTTGCTTATTGTTTCGGTAAACGGTAGTAAGTTGAAGTTAATATAGCTTTAGGACTTCTTAAATTTGTAGACCCACCCATATCGGGTATCTTTATAATATTTTTGTGTAGAAATAAGGGTCAATCTGAAAAAAGGGGGGGAGAACATGTTACAAGAAAAATATGCGAAATCAATGAATGAGGAGTTGGAACTCTATTCTGAAGAATTATCTTCAGAAATGAATTATTCTGATGTTGGTATTAATTCTTGTTTTGGAACTTTGGCTTGTTTTGCATCAGCAGGCAGTTGTTTTGGAACAGCATCGACCGGCGGTTGCGCAAGCGGCTAGTAAACTTATTTTAGGAGGTAGTAGAAATGATTATCGATGATGAAAAGTATGTTTCGATGGAATTGTACGCTGAAGAGTTGAAAGATGAGCTGAACTATTCAGGAGTCGTATCTCCACAGGCTTGCGCAGCTTGTTTTGGAACAGCTGCAAGTTTTGGAACTTGTTTTGGCACTGCAGGGTCTTTTAGTAGTATTGGATAATCATTAACTAGTTTATTGAAGTAGTTGCATTGAATTTAGAACATTGGCTTAGCTAGATACTAATTAGTTGAATCAATGTTCTAAATTCTCATACTTATGAGCAACATTGATGTGTTTGACCGTGGTATTGTTTGGTTGATAGTTCATAATTAACCTGTCCTATCACTTGATTAACGAATCCGAGTGCGTTCAGAAATATGAATATGAATCCTATCCACTAGCCTATGAGATTGTAAGTCAGTTTATTTAGGATAAAAATCCTAATTTATGATGGGAGTTGAAGAAGTTGAGTAGCATGGGAGGACTATTTGAGGGGAAAATTTTAACGGCACCCAATCAACAAGCTGATATATCAGATATGCTCTCTTGGGATATATCTCTTGCTCCAGATATAGATATTTATGAGGTGGATGAGGAGTTTATCGTCTATCAAGCAACCACAATGAAGTACTATAAAATTGGAAAGTTATCGAAGGATATTTTGGATAAAATCCGCGAGTGCTCTAATATTGGAATAGAGGAAATTATATTATTTGCTCTATCTCAAAAACAAATAATATCTAATGAGACCAAACAACTAGTAATACAGTTTTTACAACATATGTTAACTTGTCAAGTAATTATTCGTAATAATACGTTAGATTCATCTAACAGTGCTAATGAATTTGTAAATCTTAAATCGATTAAACAAATAAGGCCTAAGCCATTTTTGAAACTCATTCAATTAGGCTCTTTTCCTCAAATACTTCAAATACTCAGTAAGTTGGTTCCTAATCTATCATACCGTATGTGGAAGATATTATTTATTTCTATTCCAATATTTTCATTGTGCGTCGCAATAATTACTATGCTAAGATTTTCATCGTCTTATAAAACTGCCAACTTTTGGTACTTGATAATTCCGCTAATGTTTATACAAATTATTATTCATGAGATTTTTCATGCAGTGTGTTCATTGCGTTTAGGAGGTAAAATTCGTAGCATAGGGTTTGGTTTGTTATACTATATAATTCCTGTTGGCTATATTGATGTAACAGATAATCATTTGCTTGGACGAAAAAAAAGAGCTGTCATTGCATTAGCGGGACCAATGTTTGATAGTTTGGCTATATTGTTGACAGTAAGCTGCGTATGGCTAGTTCCTAGCATAAGTGATGTGCTATATACTTTTTTAATGTTACAGTTTAGCATTTTAATTTTTAACTGCAACTTGTTGTTACCAAGTGATGGATTGAGATTTGTGGAAAATTGGGTTAACGTTGTTCATTTGCGAAAGCATAGTTTTGAAATACTAAAGCATAGTGTGCTACGTCAGCCTCTGCCTATTTATTTGTCACGGTTCTCCTTTAAAAAAAGATGTCTATACATAATTTATAGTATTACAGCTACATTGTATATTCTCTTTTTTATTACCTTTGTATTGTTCTCATATTGGCGAGTATTTGTAACGTGATTTTTTATTGTTATGTCTAAGATATCAATCCAGGAGGTTACTATGCAATCAGAATTAACAGTTATATCTGCTGAGTTCAATTTAGCAAGGATAAACGTACTACCTCTTAGCCGATTAAGTGGATTAATACTGGATAGCAGTCAGCAAGTAATAACACAAATACGTATTTTAGAGCAACAATTAGATGATTTACAAGATGCTGTGTTAACAGCATTACATCACTCTATTCCAGCATTGGGAGAACAGAGGCAACTTGTTCGTTATGTACTGAAACTACAGCGGAATATTTTTAATAAACGATATGGTTTAATAGATCCTGCTATTATCGAAGAGATATATCCTATTTTAAGCAAGGAAGACGCAATTAGCATAAAAACGTGGATAACATATTTTAAAGACTGGCAACTAAATCATAATAAATTACTTCAGGTACTTAGTTCAGAGAAGCAGCAAGTTGTTGATAACTTCACTGATTGGTTAATGAGTAATGATGTACACCTAAGAGAAATGTTGCAAGGATTAGCGTTAGCAAGTCCCGAAATGTTAAAGGCAGTATTAGATCAGAGGATACCATGGAATAAGCCAGCTCATAAAACAATGAGAGCGTTCTACCGTTATTTACAACGTATAGTTGTGAAGACAAGTCCATTTAGCACATTTACACAAGTAGGTCATGCAATTTGGGAGCCATCTTCTGAAGATATAGATCAGTGTTTAATGAAAAATAAAATTAACAGAGAGCAAAATAACATACCCCGTTCCAATATCTATCTCAATCGGGCAGTAATTTATCATATTATTACTGCTCTAGCTAATAACAAATCATGGAGGAATAGTTTTAACTACAACTTGTCTGCACAGGCAGAAGGTGAAGATGGTGTTATTAGATTTGCGGTTAAATCTAAGTATACAAATGGATTTTATTGGAGCGATGTTGAACCGTTTGTACAAAATAATATGCTAAAAAGACTTGATAGCTTGCAACATAAAACATTTTCATATGAATTATTTTTGGAACATATTAACCATAGTGTGTATTTGGAAAAGTTGTGTGATACATTGCAGTTGCTTCGTCCAATAGCTCCTGTTTATGGTGAAGGAGCTTCGTTTTTTGAGCAGTTTGCTGAATGGGTATTTACTCAAAGAAGAGAAAACTGGTTTGAACTAGAATTATTATTAAGAAAAGTGGCTGAACATTTACAAAACCTTGAGATGAATTGCAGTGCTCAAGTTAGGATAAATCATATTTTTCAACTACGAAATGAGTTAATTTCAATATTCAGGTTATTAGAGTGTGCTGCTCCAAAATGGCTGGAAAAAGCAACTTTGATATATGAAGAAGTGCGCACGAATATACCGATTTCTCCATTAAAACAAGAGATTCAAAATGAGTTAGTTAAACTAACGTCGCATATTAAACCAAGTTTTGAATTTTATAGTGAATACGGTGTGCTTATTGATTTATTTAAGAGTAAATATAATCCGTATGCAAAAGTACCATTACTTGATTTTTTAAGTTCGATTGCTTCTGATGAACAACTGATGTCTAAGTTTCAATATATGATGCAATCTGGAAAAGTTGACTTACCTCGCACGGGCAAGTGTGTTCCACCTGCTGTAGTGATGTATTATTATCAAACATTGTCTGGAAGTTCCATAGGGTTAAAAGATGAAGAATGTGGATTAGTTATCAATAAAGTTGGAGGAACAATTGGTAGCATAGTTTCTCGGTTTACCAAGGTACTGGGTAGTGATTATCAAGCCGCAATTAAAGATTGGATAAGACTGTGTTTTCCTGAAGCAATTCCTATGGAACTAGCTATTGGTGGAGATTGGAATGCGTTGCAAGGTTATTATGGCATTGCAGAATATTATTGTACAGGCATTGGGGAAATTTTTGATCCTAAAGCTACACATGTATTAGAAGAGATAAGTTTAAGGCTGGACAAAGATGGGGAAGTATTTGAATTTGTTGATACTAAAGGGACAGTAGTTGCACCTATTTATGTAGGATCTGTACCAGCATATTTTAAGCAAGGGATAATGAAATTACTTCTTATAATGATTAATCCGTGGAAGGTTATTACTCCATATGGCATTAATCCACAGCCTTGGAAAACATTTGATTTAAAAGAGGGCATACAACATATATCACGACAAATGTTTGGGAAAGTTGTTTTAAGTCGTGAGCAGTGGATTATTAGTGTGACAGATATCCCTCAATTCCCCAATCATTTATCAGATATAGAACTTTTATTGAATATAGACAAATGGATTATGGAAAATCAGTTGCCAGAGGAAGTATTTGTAACATGCATTGGAGCCAGTGGTCATCCAGAAGGAAAGCCTATTTGGATACATTTTAAAAACTTTTATAGTGTTGAGTTTTTTAGAAATTTATTAAGTGACGAATCTGTATGCGGATTGTGGATTCAAGAAGCTTTGCCTAATTTGTCGGAGCATCAGTTTAAAGATGAAAATGGTAATCGATTTGTATCAGAGTGGATGAACTTGGTACACATTCATGATTAATGATTATGTTTAAGGAGAAGATCAGAATGCATGAATGGTTGTATTATAAAATATATAGCGAGAGCAGTGATCACATTGATGTGATGATAAAGGAGATTGTAGCACCAGCTTGTAAACTACTTATACAGCATGAAATTTATCCGGAAAAATGGTTTTTTATCCGCTATGTTGATTATACTGGTTTTCATTTGAGGGTGCGATTTAAAATCTCTATCCAAGATTTAGATCAAGCATCCAATGTATTAGAGAGCTATTTTTCAGAAATTACAACATGTGTACTAAAAATGGATGCGGCTCTTCATAGGTCATTAATTCCTATTCAACAAAATCATATAAATAAGAATTTTGAAAGTGCAGGAACAATTGAGTTAGCAGTTTATGAACCGGAAATTTCGAAATATGGTGGTATTGAAGGAGTTGTAAAAGCAGAAAACATCTTTCAGCATTCTAGTGAACTGGTATTAGATCGGATAGAAGATATTATAGTTGGCCAGATAGATCGTTATTTGCTAGGGTTGGCAATTATGAAGTTAAAGTTAGATACATTATTTCTGCATGAAGAGAAAGATGAACTTCAATTTTTGCGGCACTATTTATTTTATTGGACAGGTGCGAACTATTCTGCTGGTGGGCAACAGTTAGCTAAAAAGTTTCTAGACTTAACTACAAAAAAGGTAATAGCAATTGAAAGTGATATGACTGAATTGCTACCAATCGTAAATCTCACATATATTTCCCAAGTAGCTTCCACTACTGAGCAGGTGTTAAACATATCAAATAAATCAAAAGTGGAGTTATTATTTCATTATATACATATGATGAATAATAGATTAGGAATAACTCCCCTAGAAGAAGCATACTTGGCAGCTATTTTAATTAATATGAAAATGAACAGGGGAAGTTAAGAAAAAGACTCGTTTTTCACACTATAACCTGCTTGCTAGGCAGTACCGACAAAAATACGGACGCTCGTTCTTTAGCTTCTTGTTCGTATTTGTTGTGCGATGAAGGAGCGAATTGGACTGGTCGATTGTTTTACAGCCGGTTCTCCGTGGTAGGGAGCCCAGAGAAAGCGAGTTTTCCCCATTGTCATCGTTGTAGAGTCATTTAGTAGTAATTCTTTGGAAAGGCCAGCTTGCGCCTGATTTTACGATTATATTTGCGGGCAATTAGTTGGATCAGCTCTTTGAATCATCAAATAATTGAACGAATTAGCGGAGGCTTATCTGAAGATAGCCGATCTTCAGAAAGATCAGGATAGCAGAAATTTACATTTCCTGATAATGCTAAAGTTAGTTCGTTTGACAAGCTGGATCGGGAATTACTTCTGATACTGGCTAAACGCATTGAAGTAAGTGGGGGTAGATGGTGGTGATAATCATCATTTTTTAAATGTTGACTCTGCTTACTCAACTAAAGTGAAGTCGGTGGCGTTATTGATAAAGAATAATACAGAATGTTGAGCCACTTATAAATGCTGGGTTTTAGTTGTAGAACAGTATCATGAATATCGGTAGTACAGAGGACTGAAAAGTGCATTGATGTAAAATCGATGTAAAAATTGATCGGAGAACAACCAAAAAGAACATAAAGATGACGCCAGGAATTGTTGATCCTGTGCGTCATCTTTGTTGTCAGGAAGTTTTATTTTTTAATAACGATTCAAACTTATCAGCAGCAGCTTGGTCAGCTGGTCGAAGAGCGTGACCATAGATATTCATTGTTGTGGTAATGCTTCCATGACCAAGTCGCTCCGATATTATTTTGGCATGTACGCCCTGGTTAATCAGAATGGTAGTAGATGTATGCCGCAGGTCATGAAACCGGATATACCGGAACCTATTTTTCTTAATGAACTGTCTGAACCAAAGATAGGGCCGTTCGTGATGGAAAGGTTGTCCATTAGGATGTGAGAACATGAAAAACCAATCCCCACCTCGCCAATCATCGCCCATATCATTACGTTCATTTAAGCGGTAAGCGTAGTAATTCTTCATCTCCTCAAGCATTGACTTTGGTAAAGCAACATTACGATTGGAATCTTTTGTTTTCGGATGCTTAACGATTATGTTTCCCTTCAGAGCATGTATCATGCTTTGTGAGACTTTTATTTCGCCGCTATCCCAGTCGATATGCTTCCATTCATGTCCGAGCAACTCGCTTCGACGCAGAGCGGTTGTAAGTGCCAAAGTAATCATAACTCTCCAGTGATATGGTTCTTTCACAAGGGCTTGCAGCATTTGTTCAACTTCCGTATCATCATAGGGGATGACCTCTTTAGAGGTAACCTTCGGTTTTTGCACATCCCCTGCAGGATTACGCTTAATAACTTGCCATTCAACTGCACGATTAAAGATGTTCTTTAATATGCGATGCTGCAAATGAATGGTTCCAGAAGCTAGTCCTCCGCTCTTTCTATCTCCGCGACTACCGTCTTTCTCAAGTTCACTAAGAAAATCAACAATATGAAGAGGCTTAATATCCTCTAGTCGATCGGTGGTAATAATGGTTCGGAAGCAAATGGGCATCATTTCAATAAAGTGATAGAGTATCTGGGAAGTGGAGAGAAAAATGAAGAGCCAGAATAGTATTGGTGTTGTAAATAAGGTATTTACCATGGACCTCTGTCAATAGACTGGACACAAAAAGAAAGACTATATTAGGCGGATAAGGACAAGAAGTCTTCCATCTGCTGGGGAGTTTTATACCCAATAGCAGAATGAATACGATTACGATTATAGCGACCTTCTATATATTGGAATAGCCTTGTACGAGCATCTTCAAATGAACTAAAGACCGTTCGATAGACCATTTCCTTCTTTAATATGGCATGGAAGCTTTCAATAGGAGCATTATCATAGGGACAACCCTTGGCCGAAAAGGATTGCCTTATTCCCAGTGCTTTGAGCTCTTTTCGATACTCATGACTCGTATATTGACTGCCTCGATCCGAATGGAGGATAACTCCCTTAGCAGGCTTCTGAGTGGATACAGCTTGATGAAGTGCAGATAACACACAGGCTTTATCCATTGTTTCACTGAAACACCAACCAATAATTTTTTTTGTAGATAAGTCCAGAATCGAAGCTAAATAGCACCAACCCTTATTAAGAACGTGGAGTGAAGTAAGAGACAGGGCGTAGTCGTACTATTTCCCTGTTTCTCCTTCCCGAACCGGACTTGCACCTCTCAGCGCATCCGGCTCTCCATTTAAGTGTTGCTCAAAGCAAAGGCGACTTCGCTATAATAGGACTCAATTGTTCGGGGATTCTCGGGACGTAGAATGTATGGATTTTCAGCCGGACTTCGCCATGTGAACCAAGATTTGCGACTGGTTATAAGTCTTTTGAGTGCCAGTTCCTCATAGAAGCCTCGACTATTCGGTCCTTGAAGCACCCAGATTTTAGCCTTACCTTTTTCAGGGGAGCGGACATAATTTCGCATCAACTCTCGGAATCCGCGCTTGTACTTTCTTGCCAGCCAGTATCCGAGTTTCCAGAACACCGTGCGATCTACTTTGCTGTATATCGTCGCTGTGTGGTCGGTGTATTGATAGAAGTTTGCCCATCCTGCAAGTTGTCGGTTAAGACTTTCAATCAAATCCATCGTGTTCATGCCGTAGTTCCCTGACAGTTGCTTGACTAATTTCTCAGTAAATCGACGGTATTTCTCCCATGGAATGGACGATACAGGACGCATTTGTCCCCGGGCTCCCCGTTTGCGAATGATACGATGACCTAGGAAGACAAAACCGTCATTCACATGTGTGATATTTGTCTTTTCCATATTCAGCGTAAGTTTCAGTCTATCCTCGAGAAATTCACGGCATGCTTCACGCACTTCTTCCGCATGTGCTTTAGTTCCTTTGACGACGACCACAAGGTGAGTAGACCAAGGGAATCGCACCCCTAGTCCCTCTCAGAACCGGACGTGAACCTCTCGGCTCATCCGGCTCCCATTATCCAGTCGCAG
>NZ_JBNPWS010000054.1:0-14754 GCF_050433705.1 Paenibacillus sp. DS2015
TTACTATATCTAGCCATTGCCGTTCCACCTCATTCTCTCTTTTCAACTACATTACATTCTATTGAGGGGTACGACAACTATTATGACACAGGGGGCGGGTACCCATGTATTAATAGCATCCTTTTTATGAAACCGGCAAAACTACTATTGAATTAAAATAACCATCATCATAAGAGAAGTCAGAGTAACCTTTTAACTTTTTAACTCTTTCATTTATACTACTAATTCCAATACCATACCTATTTTTTCCTTTTTCAGAAATTAATGTCCCATACGAGAAGTCTACATTAATGTTATTAGACGAATTTACAATAATTACGAATAACTTACTCTCACTAAACTTTATATTAATTGTAATTTCCTTTTTTGTTTCTTCTGTTAATCTAAGCACTGCTTCAATTGCATTATCTAAAAGATTTCCTAAAATGGCAGCTAGATCAATTGTATGTTCTATAATTAAGTCATGGGGAACTTGCAGGTCTAACGTGCAGTCTATATTAAGCTTCTTGATTTGTTCTAGTTTACTATTAAGAATGGCATCTATCGGTATACACCCTGATAACAATCTATATGCGAATACATTTGTCTTCAATAACTCCTGAAGCTCCTCTCTTACCTCGTCTGTTTTTTTTCTCTCTAAGCCATATGCTATATTCACTAAAATATTTTTCAGATCATGTTTTAGCTTAGACAATTCTCTTTGATTTTCTAAGCTCTCTTCATAATATTTATTTTGGGCTTCGATCATGGAGTACTTATGTATAAGAAAATTTTTCCCTTCTAAACTATTGTAAATCAACATGATGCACACATTGACGATTAACAAAAAAATACATGGAATGAATTGATTGATATCTTTATATTGAAAAATCCAATATATACTCAATAATGACAGACAAGGCACAATGCTTAATAGCAAACATTCCTTATTACTTAATCCTATTTCATTATCAGATTTAAAATAGAGTAAAAGCTTGACCGACAACATTACAATTAGCAACGACAAAAAGTTCGCACTAAAATATACTGCAAGCATAATAAACAAATGACTTTCAAATTTTTGATCGTAATTATATGTAACAATAGACAGAGCCAAATCTGCCAATGTAGTTATTAGAGAAAAAAAGATAATGTGATAGATTTTTTGAGCCATTGATCCATAAAATGAATAAAGAATACAGATGCTCAAAAGAATAACAAATAAAGACAATCTAACAATGGAATTTGTGTCACTAGATAAAAATTTTATTACTCCCATAGAGAGAAATACTAATAGATAAAATTTATACTTTGAACTTCTAAGGTTAAGAAATCCATTGAAATAAATAGAAATAGATGTTACCTGAACAAGCGTATACAGAATAGCTAGAATCGCAATGCTTATAACCTCAATGTTTCTCAAAATCCAATCCTCCTTTTTATGAAATTGTTATAGGCATCTTTGACTATTTTTCTCTGCCCTCTACTAATTGCGAAATTCTCTTTATTTGTGAGAATAACATCTGTCCCCGAAATAATATGAATATAGTTTAAATTCAAAATTGTTCCTTGATTTACCTTTATAAAAGATGACGGATCAACCATTTCCTCAACTTCCTTTATTGTTCCATAAAATGAAAATTCGTCATCACTCGTTATGACATGTATAATCCTACCTTTTTCAGATAAAATTGATAGAATCGTTTCACTTTTGATTTGATAGTTGAGATTTTGAGATTTGAAGAATAAATACTGGTTATTTCTTGTAACCTCATCAATTGCGTGGAGTAATACTTTACTTATTTGTTCTTCTTGTATAGGTTTTAGTATGTATCGAAAAGGTGAAACTTCAAAGCTTTCCATGGTGTAATTGTCATAGCTGGTAACATAAATGATAATCATATTTTTGTCTATTTTTCTAATTTCCCTAGCGACCTCGATTCCATTTAAATAACCCATTTCAATATCTAAAAATAATATTTGATATTCTTCGTTTCTAGTATTTAAAGCTTCCAATAATGATTTTCCGGATCCATAAATGTCAATATCTAACTCTATGTTTTGGTACAAACCTGCACTATCCATAATAATCTTCTCTAATTTAGAACTATGTAATTGCTCGTCATCACAAATACAGATTCTTATCAATTGTCTAACCTCCCTAAAAAAAATAATAATCGTACGATAAAAGAGTCTGTACAATAGTTTGCGAAACGCCTTCAAAACCACCTAACTTACTGTCTCCGTTGTTATTAAATATCATATTAGTTATTCGAAATTATATTGATAAAACTATTCTTTTGTATACTATGTTGAATCAATTTCATACATCATAAGCCTTGATCTAATAATGTTTTTTGAACATCCAAAAGAGGAGTACCTCATCAAATCTCGAATAGGTACCCGTAAATTTTATTTTTTCCATATCTGTTTAATATAATTAAACGCTCTATAAACCATTAATTCCTTTTGATTATACATACTGAGCGTGCATCCTTATTTTTATATAATATAACATTTTTTTCATAATATTGAATTTTATTTTCCGAAGTTTTTTTAAACATGTTATGTCCAAAATACGATAAGGGCGTGATAATGATGAAATGGCAAGAAGTTCGTACACTCTACCCTAACCAATACGTCTTGTTTGAACTCCTTGACTCTCATACCGAGGATACCATTCAGTTCGTCGAAGAAGTCGCTTTAGTAAGAGTGATTCAAGATCCTGACGAAGCAACTAGGGAACTCTTAAAGCCTTCTCAATCGCCAATTCATATCTGTTTCCTTAAGCCATTAACCATTTAACCGTAAAAAAAGACACATCAAGGTGTCCTTCAACTAATCTCGTGACCTATGATTTAACGACTTCGTTTCAATTCTACAAGCTCTGCCGCTATACTAATTGCAATTTCTTCTGGACCCTCTGCTCCGATATCTTTCCCCACAGGAGATGAGAGTGTAGGGAAAGGACTCAGTCCCTCCATCAGTCTAGATGTACGTTCCTTAGATCCCATAATGCCCACATAAGCACAAGGTACCTCTTGCAAAAGTTCTAAGAACTCACGCTCACGTTGAAATTGATGACTAAGGAGTAGAACATAATCGGCATGAGTAATATGTAGCTTATTGAATAACGAGCTTGGAAAATCGATGAATAATGTAGCCCCAGGAAATCTTGAAGTTATGCAGAGTTCACTACGCCAATCGGCAACGGTCACTCTGAATCCAATCCGCATAGCCAACTTCACAACAGGGATCACATCATCACCTGCCCCCAGTATGATTAGGCGTGGTTTCGAATAATAGGTGCTTAACACAGATACAAGCCCATGCGTTGATTCATCCCCACCCTCAGCCATACTCTCTACCATGGTGGATACTATGGGTGATGTTGAAGTGAACGACTGCAGATGGTAGGTCACCTCTAGATCTTGTTCCCTTATCATCCGTTCTAGTTGCACACTTTCACCTCGATTGAACATGTCATCCATCTGTGAGAGGATGGTTCTCAATTCGCCCATGATTGGCTCAAGTAACACCATAATCCGTCCACCGCATCCAATGTTCTCACCCCACATCATGTCGTCTGTCGGGCGCATATCGTATTCTACTTTGCATGCTTTACCTTCATCCAATATTGAAGTTACACGTGCCTGCAAGTCATTCTCCAGACAACCTGGACTTATATTACCAAGGGCATGACCTTGCTCAATGAACAGCATGGAGACCCCTTCTTTACGATAGGCATGACCTTCTACCTCAATAATCGTGGCAAGTACACATCGCTGTGTCTCTTGTTGAATTGCTGCACAAATATCGCTCATTTCCATGGGTCTCCACACTCCTTTCTTTCATTCATCTATCTATATTCTTTTGAGGAGTCTCTCAATGGAACGATCTGATTCACGTAATACAATCCCGCGATCCATGCTCTTGATTTTACGATTCTCTAGCACCACTTTGCCATCGATAATCACCGTCTCAACATTGCTACGTGTTGTAGAATATACCACCCGTGAATATACATCGGTATCAAAGGAAGGGTAGGTGTGAAAGTCATCCAAATCTAAAAGTACCATATCCGCTTTCTTACCTACTTCTAAACTTCCAATTTCATGTTCGAGCCCCAGTACTTCAGCCCCGCCCATCGTTGCCATCCGAAGAACCGTTCTGGCATCCATCACCGTAGGTCCATGCTCCACCTTATGAATAAGAGCCGTATGACGCATTTCTTGAAACATATCTAGATTATTGTTGCACGGCGCCCCATCGGCACCAATTCCAACTTTTATATTTCGTTTCAATAAATCAGGAATTTCTGCTATGCCAGAGGATAACTTCATATTGGAACCCGGACAATGGGTAACCTTTACCCCTCTCCGGTGGATGATCTGCTTCTCTTCTTCATTCAACCAGACACAGTGCGCTAGAATAAGCCTTGGTGTTGCGAGTCCAATATGATCCAGGTATACAATGTTTCGCATCCCTCTTTCTTGCTCTACAAGCGCTATTTCTCCACGGTTCTCCGAAGCATGTGTATGCACTTTAACCTGATACCGATTAGACAAGTCTCGAACTTCTGTTAGTAACTCTTCTGTACATGACACGACAAAACGCGGACAGAACGCATACTGGATCCGATCTCCATCATAACCGTGCCATTTCTCTAACAAATCGACACTTTGCTGTAATGAAACGGCCGTTTTTTCTCGAAGTGGTTCGGGCACTTCCGTTCCGTGATCCATCATCACCTTACCTGATATAACCCGAATTCCACTCTGAGCCATAGCTTGAAAAGCAGAATCCGTATGGTGAACCGTCTCCATATCAAGTAAAGTCGTAGTCCCGCTTGAGATTAACTCACCAATCCCCAGTAATGCTGAATAATAGACCGATTCTTCATCATGTGCCGCTTCCAGTGGCCAAATTCTTGTCCTTAGCCAGTCCATTAGTTCTAAATCGTCTGCTCTGCCACGAAAAAGAGTCTGGCACAAATGAATATGTGTCTGCACAAAACCCGGTAATAGAACCTTTCCGCGTCCATCTATCGTCTGATCCACTCCTACGACGTCAAAATCTCTCCCAATCTCAATAATTCGATTATTCTCCATTAATAAGTCACCGATCAGAATCTCAGCTTGTGGATTCATGGTGACGATCTGTGCACCTGTAATGAGTATCCTACTCATATGCATCCCTCCCGGGTTCAACTACATCACTTCATATTTAATCTACCAGCCAATAGCACTTCCATCTGCCCTAGGGTCGGCTGCGCCACTAATCGTTCCTTGTTCATGAATCACTATGCCTTGTGCTTGGCCCATCCGATCATCCCATTCACTAACCATTTCAACGGCATGACCCCACTCCTGCAACTTCACATGAACGTCATCCAATCCTAGTCGATATTCTAATTTCAGTGTGTCACTGCTATCACCCCAAGTACGCCCATACAGCCACCTAGGTAGAGAAATGGCTTCTTGAATGTTAAGCCCATAGTCTAACACGCCCGTTAATATGGACAGTTGAGTCTGAGGTTGCCCCTCTCCTCCTTGTGTTCCAAGAAGCATATGCAGACGTCCTTCTCTAGATACCATCGTAGGCATCAAAGTATGGAAGCTCCGTTTATGGGGTTCGAGTATATTAGGACTCCCCTCATCCATCGAGAAGAACGACCCTCTATTCTGCATAATAATCCCCGTATCACCGGCAATGTAAGCCGATCCGAAATCAAAATATAAACTTTGAATAAAAGAGACGGCATTTCCTTCTTCGTCGACAACCGCTGCGTAGGCTGTATCCTGCCCCATCGCTTGCGATAGATAAGGTGTTGCCACTTCTGGAGAAACAGATAACTCTTTCCAAAGTTTTAATGCATAAACCTTAGACAAGAGCTGATCAATCGGGATTTCTCTAAACTCAGGATCAGTCAAGAATAAATCACGATCTTGAAACGCCTTCTTAATCACCTCTGTCATGACATGATAGAATTGTGCAGAGTTTCTAGGGATATCTTTAACCTCGATATTTTCAAGCATATTAAGCATCATCAACATCGAGAAACCTTGAGAATTAGGGGGCATCTGATAAATCTCATATTGACGATAAGTCGACATTAAGGGTTCTACCCACTCACCATGATGCGTGATATAATCCCCCTCCTCCAATAACCCTCCGTCTGCTCGAATAGCAGAGATCATGCTATGCATTAATTCCCCTGAATAAAAGGTAGCTGCACCTTGTTCACTTATCAACCTTAAAGAAGCGGCAAGATCCGACTGGATAAGTACGTCTCCTTCTGTAAGCAATTCACCATCATAGGCGTAGACTTTACGCAGAGCCGCATTCCCCATAATCCACGTCTCATCTCGAACCATCCAAAAGTGTAGATCCGGTGAGATTGGAAATCCTTGTTCCGCATAAAGAATAGCTGGTTCTAATAGTTGCTTCCAAGGAAGACGGCCATAACGACTCCATACTTGCCACCATGTGTCCACCATACCAGGAACCGTAATGGCACTTAGCACACCCCGACGTGGGATCGCTTCGAATCCAAGCTCTCTGAACTTATCAGGTGTCGCCTGTGCAGCTGACCTCCCGCTTCCATTGAAGCCCTCGAAAGTACCCGAAGCGCCATGATGAACCACAAAGAACGCATCTCCACCCATGCCGGTCATATGAGGATAGACCACACCAAGCGCCGCACTAATGGCAACAGCTGCATCAAAAGCATTACCTCCGGATTGGAGAATAGCACTCCCCACACTACTCGCTAAATGGTGCGGAGTTGTAACCATCGCTCGCCGCGATGTAGGCATACTATTCAACATTGGTTAGTCCCCCTCTACCTCCATATACATGCAGTGCAGATTGTACAGCTTCCCCTACTGGAAGTTTCAGACCGAAATACGTCAATGTCGCTTCGAGAGCAGCAAGCGTATGCAGCACATTTTTACGATTGCAACTATACCCCATCGTACCGATGCGCCATATCTTCCCCTTTAACGGACCGAATGAACTAGCAATTTCAATTCCGAAATCATTCAACAACATCGACCGTACGTTTTCTCCCTCCAGACCTTCAGGGATGACAATACAAGTCACTACAGGCAGCTTACATTTCGGATCTCCATATAATTGAAGTCCCATGCCTTCTATGCCGGCCATAAGAGCCGCTTCATTCAGTTTATGTCTGACATAACGAGGCTCCAATCCTTCCTGAAGTAGAATACGTAGTCCCTCATACAATCCATATAACATGGAAGTTGATTCCGTGTGATGGTTCAATCGAGCTGGGCTCCAATAGTCTTGAAGCTGACTAAGATCAAGATAATTACTTGAGATTGTCTGAACCTGAGCTTGTTTAACCAGCGGGTCACGCAGGCCCCGTTCAATCCTTTTGCGTAACAACAATTTACGCTCAACACGATCATTATAAGTCATAGGTGCCATACCGGAAGGGACCGAAATACACTTCTGCGTCCCACCGATGACGGCATCTAACATCCAAGCGTCTGTCTCCACAGGTGTCCCACCTATAGTTGCTACAGCATCAATCACGAGTAGAACATCAAGTTCCCTACATGTGTGGCCAATCTCAGATAGTGGCTGCATCCGTCCTGTTGATGTCTCACCGTGAACCATAGCCACAATGGCAGGCTTATGTTCATGAATAGCCTTAATTACGGTCTCGGGATCAAATACAGTTCCCCATTCCGTCTCCATCCAGACAACCTCCGCACCACAACGTTCAGCAATCTCCACGAGCAGATGTCCGAAGCGACCGAAGATCGGTACAAGCACTTTGTCCCCCGGACAGATCAGACTAACTAGAACAGCCTCTATTCCTGAACGCGATGTCCCATCTACAGGGTAACTCCATCTATTGCTTGTCTGGAACACTTCCCGTAGCATCTCCATCGTGGTATTCATTAACGTTGTGAATTCAGGGTCGAATTGACCTAATATCGGGTAAGACATCGCCCGCAGCACTCTTGGATCAACTTCTACAGGACCCGGGGTCATGATGGTGCGAAGAGGAGGGGATAACTCGTTATAATGGTTCATGATTCTCTCCTCCGTATCCATATTGATACAGTATTTGGGTTAACACCCGAAACCCTTGGATCATTTGTTCAGGTGCTGTATATTCAAGTGGACTATGACTAATGCCATTCTCACTGGGCACAAATATCATGGCTGTCGGACAATTGGGCTGAAAAATCTGGGCATCATGCCCTGCCCCACTAGACATGCGTATCGCAGATAATCCAGACGTTACACATATACGCTCCAAATCAACGATCATCATTTCATTCATCGGAATAGGTTCAGCAAATAGACGTTCAACCCATACTAAATTTAGCTCTCGTATTTCAGCTATATCAAGGAAAGAACCATGTACTCGTTCACAAAAATCATTCAGCACCCCAACATCTGAATGGCGTATATCTAGGGTGAAATAGGCTTCTCCAGGAATAACATTGGGTGTACCAGGAGATACCGAGATCTGTCCAACGGTTGCAACAATAGACCCACCTTCCTCTAGAGCCAATTGCTCTAGGGCTGTAATCATAGAAGCTGCACCGGCAAGAGCATCCTTACGCCACCTCATGGGCGTTGTTCCTGCATGATTAGCTACTCCCTTGATTGTCACTTCTATTCTTTTCTGACCTACGATACCTGTGACTAATCCGATGTCATTCCCGCTATGTTCCAGTACAGACCCTTGCTCTATATGAAGCTCAATATAGGCTCCGAAATCACAGGAGGGTACAGGAAATCCTGCATCTATGCCATATCCAGCCTTCGTCATCGCATCCTCGAATCGAATTCCATCCCTATCCTGGATATCCGCCACATCCATCCACTTGCGAATACCTGTCATACTACCCGACCCCCAATAGGCTAAAGGGAATCGACTCCCTTCTTCTTCGCATAGCGACACTACTTTGAGGGTTGTGATGGGCGCTCCATATCTTTCTTTTAGATAAGCTAACGCTAGAATCCCTGCAATCACACCTAATGCCCCATCATATTTACCACCTGAAATCACAGTATCTACATGTGATCCCGTCACAATAGGTGGGGTCGCGATATCTGATCCTTGTAAAGTTCCAATCAAGTTACCGACCGCATCAAATTTAACATCTAATCCTGAATTCCTCATCACTTCTGCGAGTTCCAGCTGTGCTTGTCTCCACGAATCAGAGTAGAGTAAGCGTGTTACCCCGCCTGTCTCATCTGCACCAAAGCTTGCAAGCCAGTTCAACATCTCAGTTAATTGTTGTCCATAGGATTCAAAAGAGTTCAAGTCTATTTGAGATTCTTTCAACTTAGCGTTTTCAGACATGTTAACTCTCTCCTCCGATCATACGAGGGACAAATGTACCCACTGAAGTGCCACTCACGCCATTTTCAAGATCATAGACCAAATGTCCACGACAGAAAGTAGCCGCTATACTACAAGAAAAGGATCGACCTATATAAGGACTCTGTTTGTGCCGATACAATAAATCTTCCTCCGTTAACACGAACCCACGATTCATATTCACAATCGCTAAATCCGCATCCATGCCTACAGAAATCTCTCCCTTACGATGATCAAGTCCTACTCTTGCAGCAGGTTGATACGATAATAAGTTCGATATCTGCGGTAGCGAGATCCCTCTCTTCACATGCCCCTCTTCCAACATGAGCAATACACTGCTCTGAGCCCCTGAGATTCCACCCCAGATTTCAAAAAAATCAGAAGACCACTTCATAGATGGAGGACAAGGTGAATGATCAGAGGCAATTACATCAATTCCCCCCTCTTGCACCGCGCTCCACATCGCGTCCTGTTCTGACTGCGAACGTAGTGGAGGAGCACATTTAGCCACGGCCCCGATAGTCTCCATAGCCTTGTCTGTCAGACATAAATAGTGAGGACAAGTCTCTGCGGTAACATTCATTCCTTGCAGCTTCGCTTCATGTATGAGATCCACAGCCTTACGTGAACTTATATGCACGAAGTGCAAAGAACATCCAGTCTCTCTAGCAAATACAAGAGCTCTGCTCACTGCCTCTACCTCAGCAATAACAGGTCTCGATTCAGCGAAATCACGTGAACTCGTCTGATTGTTGAATCTTTTTCTAGCTGATAATTCAGTTATCATCTCATCACTTTCGGCATGTAAAGCAAGAATCCCACCGAAGCTAGCAATCTCCTGCATCCCTTCCAGTAAGGTCATATCATCCGCGCGGGCAAAAATATCAGCACCTTCGCCGCCAGGATCAGACATAAATGCCTTGAATCCCACCACGCCACGACTAGCGAGAGCGGACAACTGATTTAGATTTCCCGGTACGAGGCCACCCCATAAACCGTAGTCCACATAAGATGTATTTTCTGCTAGAGACATCTTCTGCTCCAACGCTGATACATGGATTGTAGGGGGAATCCCGTTAAGTGGCATATCTACATAAGTCGTGCATCCACCTGCCGCAAGAGCTGCTGAACCTGTCGCGAAACCTTCCCATTGACCCAAGCCTGGTTCATTGAAATGAACATGGATATCTACCATACCCGGTAATACGTGTAGCCCAGTGGCATCATATACAAGCTCCGCTTCTTCTATAGGGAGAGCGGGCTCAATCGCGATAATTACACCCTGTGAGATCCCAATATCTACTTTTGCCACGCTCTCTTTTAGAACAACTGAACCACCTTGTATAACCAAATCATATCTCTTCTTAGGCATAAGATTCCCCCTCTCTAGCTACCCCGATAAGTACTATATCCTCCTGGTGCAATCAGTAGAGGAATATGATAATGGCCTCCATCCCTTGTAACCCTAAATCGAATCGGGATGACATCCCATAGTAGCGTTCTAAGATTTCCTTGTTGGATCAAATAGTCTTCCACATGAAATTGTAGCTCATATATTCCTTCCACTAACTCTTCTGATAGCGGTGCATCCAATCGACCCTCTGCATTGCTATAAGCTGTACACTGTAGTTCCTTCACTCCACCCTCAAGCACTGCAAGAAGATCCACCTGAATCCCAGAAGCAGGCTTTCCCAAGCCAATATCTAGGATGTGTGTACTCAGCTTTCCTGCCATAATAGTTCTCCAGTAGAGACTTGATCCGCGGCATTCTCTAGATCAGCTCGTGTCATGGAGAAACCTTGGAAACCGTATGGAGGACGAGGTTCCGTGAATACCCTCCCCTCACTATCGTCGATTGTTTCGACAATCGTCTCCCATGTTCTATTGTTCGATTCAAACCACACCTCTTCAAGATGAGGAAAGGAAGAAAGAATCCGTAGCCCAATGCGATAGATTAAATTCTGAATGGACGGTGAATTCTGTTCATGAAATAGTGCAGCGGCAATATCACGCACTTGCTGTGCATCTACATAGTTCCCACGTACATCATCTATCCCATCCAATGCATCCTCATATCGCCAACCAATACTCAAGAAAATGAATAGTGGTCGATCATATGTCTCTGGTAAGGTTGTATATTCATCTCGCACGAAGCCTGCGAAGCTACTTCCACGAACTTTGATAAATTTAAGGTCTGCAACACCGCTGAAATGGTTCAGAATACATACTTCATCCCCCTCTCTAACGATCTCGATAGCAGCTGTAGCATGTTCGTCCTGAGAATAACGAAACACAAGGTCACTTGGCACGAACCCGCCCCCATCCACTACAGGAAGAGAATCAAAAGTCACCTGATCGGCTGTCATCTGAACACCTGTCATTTGTGGGTAAGTCTCAAGTAAGCGCCGACTTGCAAATTCGAGGAATCCTTCCATCGTTGCTCCTTCGAAATGCCCGGCTTGACGCAGAATGAAATTCTTCATTGAATCTGTTGCCACAATTAAGGTGTTATCCCCTTTAGAGAATGAAGTTAAGAACGCCTCTCCTTTGACAGCCACCTTAATGTTCATTCCAAACAGTATATTTGGTCTTCCTGCAAAAGAAGAATCCGGCACCGCATACACGCCTGTCAGTGGTTTAGCATAGGACCGATACACCCACACGTCACCTTTTCCGTAATACATTGTTCTTTCAAATAAAGTCGATGATTTCATTGTGCTTCCTCCCTCAATTTCATGATTTTGACGCCATGTCTCCAAACGGAACGAGGCAATTTTAACCACTTCCTGTAGAGCTGCATCAAATTCCAGATCATACGACTGAGATAGCCTGATATTCATGGTAGAGGCAATACTTTCTGGAGACTGACCTTTCACTGCCATTATAAAAGGAAATGAAAATTTCGATGTATACGCTTGGTTTAAACGTTCTAATTCAGCGAACAATGATGCGTCAAGTGAATCTAATCCAGCACTGATCTGTTCATTCTTAGAGTCAGAACTCATGGAAAGACGTGTACCCAGATCAGGATGACTTCGAAGTAATGTGAGCTTCTGCTCAGCACTCCAATTCAACACCAAATGCTTCATCACATTAAACATATGATCCAAAGAGAGAAAAGGTCTCTTCACCCATGCTTGCTCCGCAATCCAAGGAGAGCGTTCGAACAATCCCCCGAACTCCTCTGTAAATTTACTGCAGTTCCAGCAGTTTACTTGCTCTAATGTGACCTTCATAGATTTACCTCCTCATCTTCATTCTCTGTTGTTACTATAATTGTAAGATGAATGCTTCATTGAAGAAATATATATCACATAATTTTGTTATATTAACTAACATGTTCTACATGTTTTGTGACTGACGCCTTTTAATTGTCATGGTTTATGCTCGAACGGAGTAACTCAACAAGTTATTATTTTGCATAAATTTGCGAAACGTGAAGGCCATTTTTAATTTCAAAAGATCATCAACGCGCTTAAAATCCATGTGCAACAAGGTCCCGATCTTCTCCATCCGATAAGTCACCGTGTTTCGGTGGACATATAATTGTTTCGCTGCTTCATTGATAAGACAATCGTTCTCAATGAATGCTTCCAAGGTATTCATAAGGACTAGATTAGAATCACCCTCCTTTGATAGTAAAGGTGACAGGATTTTATTGCAGAAATTCGACATCACATGATCAGGTACATATTGGAACACATAGGCGAATTCTAACGTTTCGAATTGCAGTACAGGCATCTTCATACCGAATCGTTCAGCAAGTTGTTTCGTATCTATACACTCTTGATAAGCGTCTCTAAGAGAATCCGGTGTTGACTTGGACTTACTAATCCAGAATCGTGGAATAGTAGATGCATCAGAACCCTTACCTCCCAACAAATCCTGAAAACGATTTAAAATAAACTGTGACAGTTCATCTCCATAATCACGATTCGAAGGGCATGCATAAATGGATAATATGCCTTCATCCGTATGCAAATGATAAGAAGCCCCAAGGTGTACCCACGGATTATATTGTAGTTCTTGATGAATTTGCTTCAACACTTTGTTCGAGGAGAATGGCATTTGCTCTAGCGTTGTTAACACACATTGGTAAGAGTCCTCAAAGAGGTTCATACCTAGCACTTCCATGCGTTCTTTCAGTGGATCTAAGGTGATTTTGCGGGTTAAATACTGAGTCATCAGATGACGAAGTTCATCATGATGAGTTGAATGATGGGGTTCGCGATAAATTTTATCCATAAAATATGCAAGCACATCAGCCGCTTGCTGAAATAGTTCTTCTTCTGCTTTCACAGGTATAGCGGTGTTAATATAGACAACCAGAAAACCATGTGTCTCATCTTTCTGAACAATCGGAAATCGATAACTACTTCCATGAACCCACCTCACACGATGATGAATGACCTTCCATGGCCAACCTTGTGTTAGTTCTTCACGCGGCAGATCTCCATTCTGAAAGAGAACATGCCCTCTAGAACCAATCACCGCGATGGGACGTTCTAATATTTCGCCTAACATAGCAAATGCTTCATGATGATTCTCATGTAATAGAGCGAACTGCATCAGCTTTTTTTGTTTTGCTACAATACTTTGGAGAGAAATCGTATTACGCTCATAGTCAGCTTTGAACAATGCGTTAATCTGATCTGAGAAGGTGAATTGAAACGGTAATTCAAATAACGGTAAATGTAGGCGGTTCGCCTCATCGATAATATCTTGAGGGATCTTCTCCCAGAATCTTCCGAGTTTGATTCCTAGTCCGGCACAACCTCGTTCATTCAACTTTCTCAGCATATGGATCGCATCGCCGAGATTGTCTTTCATCACAAAGGCAGTAGTAAACAACATTTCCCCTGTCTTAATCCAATCCGCGATATCCGGTGCGTCCATCACATTGACCGACTTAACGACCCGTCCGGTACCCTCAGAACCTGCCACAAGAGTCCCTTCGCATAATGGATAAATAGCCAACGCTTCTTTAACCGTAAGTTGCATAACCATACACCTCCATTCTATATAACAACACGTGTCATTTAATCGTTTTACTGTTGTTAGATATTATAACATCGATTTTAGATTTTGAACTGACATCACAATGTGAGATCCTTAGAAATTTAACATTTCACATGAAAAAAAGACTATTCTTCACCTTTTAAAGTGAAAAATAGTCTCTGTGAATCGATTCTAACTTATAATTGCTCACCGTTCGTGGCAATAACATGCTTATACCAAGCAAAGGAATCTTTTCTAAATCGTTGTAAAGATCCATTCCCATCATCATCTAGATCTACATATATAAACCCGTGAGTCTGTAAAATAGATTGTGTAAACTCCCAAATCTATTAAAATAGATATATAGGAAGGTTGGGGAGCACACATGGGATTATGGACAAAAGAAC
>NZ_JBNPWS010000055.1:0-11769 GCF_050433705.1 Paenibacillus sp. DS2015
TTTCTGCTCATATGTTCACGATCGTGGTAGCCTTCATACCGTCGTTATGAAGGCCTTTTTTTCGGGCAACTGCGCAACCAATCCAAAGTGTTATACCCACTTCATGAAGAGACAGTGAGACGAATGTCGCCACAGGATCAGGTAAGTGCCCTTTATAAGCGAGAGAAGCGGCTTAACTTATGGAATGGGCTGGATCATGATGTTGTCGTCATGGAAGGATGGGAAAGCAAGCGAAAAAAATATACACCGATAGAATCAGCTCTGCGTCATTTGATCCATAAATATTCAGGACCACACTTTTTGTATCTAACGCCAGAGACGGCTAACGTATTCGCATCCTTTACCTCCTTTGAGGAGTGGATTGTAAAGATTAGACTGATCCTTACCTCAGAGCCAGCCAAGCTACATCCGAAGCTTAAGCAGTATCGTCATCGTTGGAAGACTGTACAAGATATGGACGATGCGGAGTAATTTTCGGTTAATAAACCTATATAATCCCGACCCTGAGAAAGTATTGGGGCCGGGATTTTTATCATATCTATGTTATGGAACTCACGAACGCTTTAGGTCAACCTGATGGAAGAAACTCAATCTATATTCAGTCAATGATTACCATTAAATGTCACTGTGTGATATTGTGAAAGTAGCTAAGAATGAATGTCTACATGTTGAGATGACGATATTCCAAAATGATAATAAGGTGGAGGGGAACCATAGTGGTGAGGTTAAGTAAATGGCTCAAAGTACTCGGTGTTATAGTCATGACAACGGCACTATTTAGCGAGGTGGGTAAGCCTGAGGTTAGGGCTGCAACGAAGATATACAAATTTGATTTTGGGAGTGGAAGTGTAGAGCCGGGGTATATTGGCGTTAGTGCAACGATGGCCTATAACCGCAGTCAAGGATATGGATTTAATACACCTGAAAATATGAAGAATGTAACGGGACAAGACACGGGAATGGCGAGTGATGCGGTTCAATTTGTAACTGTTGGAACGAAAAGTAATAATACTTTTAATGTGGACCTTCCAAATGGACTTTACGAGGTTAAGGTGACACTTGGGAAAACAGGTAGAACCAGTATTGCCGCTGAAGGTGTCTATCAAATTATAAATATGATGGGAGACTCGGCAGTAGATAAATTCCAAATTCCTATTACCGATGGGCAATTAAATATACTTGCAACCGAGGGTAAGGGGGCTGCGTATACATTAAGTGCGCTAGAAATAAGCAAGATATCTCATAGGGCTGTGACAAGAAGAACGATTTATATTGGTGGGGATTCGACGGTATGCAACTACTATCCTTTAGTTAATAGTGTGCAAGGGGGATGGGGGCAATTTCTCTCCCAGTTTATTGACGGTAATACTTTTCAGGTTAGAAATATGGCGTCCGAGGGGCAAATTGCACGAGGTTTTCGAGATGATGGGCAATTAGAAGCCATACTTAAGTACGCTCGATCTGGGGATTATGTCATCTTACAACTTGGAATCAATGATTCAAATTTAAAAAATGAAGAAACGGAAGCCGAATTCAAAGAGATTATGCGTGATATGATCATACAGATTAAGTCCAAAGGGGCAACCGTTATCCTATCCACTCCACAAGGAAGAGCCACAGATTTCAATTCGAACAACGTCCATACTGCTGAGAACCGATGGTATAGACCTGCTATTCTAGCTTTGGCTAAGGAAGAGAATGTTCCATTGATAGATCTAAATGTTCTTAGTTCAGCATACTTCACGTCTAGAGGTCCAGAAGCTACATTAGCGCTTTATATGACAAAAGATTATTTACATCCCAATCGTTCAGGTGCGACTGAATTGGCTCGACTCGTAGCCGAAGATTTAGCGAATAAAGAATTAGATGGTTTTAATTAGGATTATAACGGTATAATGAAATTTAATTGTAAACAAGTAAGGATTCGCTATTCGTTTGGAGAATAATTGACATAACTTGGAGGAAACACATTGACATCAATGAACCGATTTATCAAAATCTGTATCGCTGTTATCTTAGTATTTACCATCATTTACTTGGGTTCGCTAGTTGACTTTATCTTTCAGCCCATACTATCGTTATTGAGCGTTGTTATGGTTCCATTAATGCTCGCCGCTTTCTTCTATTACCTATTACGCCCGCTAGTCAAGTGGATGGAACGACCTAAATTAAAAAAGTCTTGGGCTATTCTAATTATTTATTTAGTTGTAGTGATTCTACTCGTTCTATTTGGTATCGGGGTATGGCCATCTTTGCGCACTCAATTTAGTAATTTAGTAGACAATGCACCGAATCTGTTTAGTACGCTGGGTAAGCAGTTGCAAGAACTGGAACAGAATGGAGCTCTATCAGCCATTCTTCCGGAAAATGTAAGTCCGCTATCTAAATTGACTGAATATCTGAATAGTGGATTTTCCTTTTTGACCAATTACGTAGCAGGGTTGTTTTCGTTCTTTTCTAATTTTGCAGTCATTCTCTTCACCTTCCCGATCTTGCTTTTTTATATGTTGAAGGAGGGAGAGAAATTCGGTCAGAAAATTGTTAGTTTTATGCCTAAGAGATTCCGTGAAGATACGAAAAAAGTGGTGAAAGATATTGATACAGCTCTTAGCGGTTTCATTGTAGGGAGAGTGGTTGTCAATGTCATTCTCGGCGTACTTATGTACATTGGATTCCTGATTATTGGTCTGCCTTATGCACTGTTGCTAACTATGGTAGCCGTGATCATGAACTTTATCCCTTTTATTGGTGCTATTCTATCGACCATACCGATTGTAATTATCGGTCTGATTGAATCGCCCTCGGTTGCCATTTGGTCCTTAATAATCATTCTAGTCGCACAACAAGTTCAGGATAATATTATATCACCCTATATTTTTGGCAAACAGTTAGATATTCACCCGCTTACTACGGTCATACTGGTCTTAGCGGGTGGTGATGCGTTCGGAATCTTCGGTATGATCGTGATCATTCCAGGATATATGATTGTCAAAATCATCATTGTCAAAGTGTACCATCTGTTCTTCAAACGGAAGTGGGAAAATGCTTAGGGTTTATCCAAATCATGTCTTGTATGTTAGTGTTAGTATAACCTCATAGGAAGATATAAGAAGAACCATCGGTGCCACTTTTATAGTGATACTGATGGTTCTTCTTGTATCAATTACGGATGAATTGGGTAAATCAAGAGTATGTAAATTAAAGTTCATATGATGGAAACCATAATAGAAAGAAATATGTTTAAGAGAAATGTAGTAATTGACGCGTGAAAATAGAGAACATGGAGGACTAATGTAATGGACAATCATAATAATACACAAATCCCACAACCTAAAACATTCGGTCCACTAGGTAATATACCGCAGTTGAATATCGATGAACCCGTACAATCACTGGTGAAATTGGCAGATGAATTTGGCCCTATTTTTAGAATGGATTATCCCGGAGGTAGAAGTGAGGTTTATATTTCCGGTCAAGATTTAGTAGCTGAAGCGTGCGATGAGTCTCGTTTTGATAAAGAAGTGTGGGCTCCTTTGCAGAAAGTTAGTGCCTTTACAGGTGATGGATTGTTCACAAGTAGGACGGAGGAACCGAATTGGCAAAAGGCACATAACATCCTGCTACCCAGTTTCAGTCAAAGAGCCATGCAAGGATACCATCAAATGATGGTGGATATTGCGGTACAGTTGATCCAGAAGTGGGCACGACTGAACCCAGATGAAAGTGTCAATGTGCCAGAAGATATGACCCGTCTCACCCTAGATACCATTGGTTTATGTGGGTTCGATTATCGGTTTAATAGCTTCTATCGTGACCAACCCCATCCTTTTATTATCAGTATGGTTAGAGCTTTAGATGAAGCTATGAGTCAACTGACACGTCTGGGGATTCAGGATAAACTGATGCCCATGACAAAGCGCCAGTTCAAGCGCGATATAGAGACCATTAACGCTCTTGTCGATAACATTATTGCTGAGCGTAGACTAAACGGGAATCAAGAATCAGAAGATCTACTCTCTCGCATGTTGAATAATAAAGATCCCGAATCTGGTGAAGGTATTGATGATGAGAATATTCGCTATCAGATTATTACATTTCTAATAGCGGGTCATGAGACAACGAGTGGTTTGCTTTCTTTTGCCATATACTATCTCATGAATAATCCAGA
Organism: Paenibacillus sp. DS2015; assembly: GCF_050433705.1. Lineage (NCBI taxonomy): Bacteria > Bacillati > Bacillota > Bacilli > Caryophanales > Paenibacillaceae > Paenibacillus > Paenibacillus sp. DS2015. Next base: position 4,169 of record NZ_JBNPWS010000055.1, read on the forward strand.
CAAGCTACAAAAGGCTTATGAAGAGGTAGATCGTGTGCTAACAGATCCAACGCCAACCTATAAGCAGGTACTTAACCTCAAGTACATTCGCATGATCTTGAGTGAAACGTTACGTTTATGGCCGACAGCGCCTGCTTTTTCACTATTTGCCAAAGAAGATACGATCCTTGCAGAGAAATATCCACTGAAGAAGGGGGAGAGCGTAAATGTGCTGATCCCTAAGCTTCATCGTGATACGAATGCATGGGGAGATGATGTCGAGGCATTCCGACCCGAGCGATTTGAGGATCCGAGCCAAGTACCACAGGATGCTTATAAGCCTTTCGGTAACGGACAACGGGCTTGTATTGGACAGCAATTTGCATTACATGAAGCGGTACTGGTGCTAGGGATGGTGCTTAAACATTTTGAATTCATAGACCATACCGACTATCAGTTAAAAGTGAAAGAAACACTAACCCTTAAACCGGATCATTTCACAATCAGAGTCCGTCAGCGCAAGCAGGTTGAGGTGAATCCGTCTGTAGCTACCCATACATCTGGCACGGGTATAGAAAAAAAGCGGGCGCAGCAGGAACCACAAAGTTCCTCAATCATCGGTGCAAACCACTTATCGCTGTTAGTACTCTATGGATCTAATCTTGGGACAGCAGAAGGAATTGCCCGTGAATTAGCGGATACGGCACGTTTCCATGGTGTGAGAAGTGAAGTGGATACTCTTAACAATCGGATAGGGAAATTGCCGAAGGAAGGGGCCGTATTTATCGTTACAGCCTCATATAATGGCAAGCCACCGAGTAATGCAAGAGAGTTCGTGCAATGGCTTGAAAGGGTGGAACCCGGTGAACTGAGCGGCGTTAATTATGCGGTATTCGGTTGTGGAGACCGAAATTGGGCTAGTACATATCAGGATGTACCGAAATTCATCGATAAGCAATTAGCTGATAAGGGAGCCACAAGAATCTCACCACGTGGAGAGGGGGATGCCAGTGAAGATTTCGAGAGGGATCTAGAGCAATGGCGAGACCGCTTGTGGCCGGATGTGATAGATGCATTCGATTTGACATTTAATGAGACTGTCGAGAAAGAACGAAGCACATTAACGGTTCAATTCGTTAGTGGATTGGCAGGTGCACCTCTTGCTCAGTCTTATGAAGCCGTACACTCTACAGTAACGGAGAACCGCGAACTTCAAACTTTCGATTCGGGTAGAAGCACCCGGCATATTGAGATCTCTTTACCTGAAGGGGTAACGTATCAAGAAGGCGATCACCTTGGGGTATTACCTAGCAATAGAAGAGAGATCGTGGATAGGGTCTTAAGACGGTTCGCTCTGAATGGTAACGATCAATTAGTCGTGACAGCAAGTGGACGTAGTTCGGCCCATCTTCCTTTAGACCGTCCTGTGAGTTTATATGATTTATTAAGCCATAGTGTTGAATTACAGGAAGCGGCAACTCGTGCCCAACTCCGTGAACTTATGGGGGTTACCATCTGTCCTCCACATAAGAACGAGATTGAAGCTTTGCTTGAAGAGGGAGCCTACAAGGAACATGTACTAGAGAAACGGATCTCGATGTTAGATATTCTTGATAAGTATGAGGCATGCGAAATGTCCTTTGAACGCTTCTTGGAGCTGTTACCGCCATTAAAACCAAGATATTATTCCATTTCCAGTTCACCACGTCTTACACCAGACCGATCTAGCATTACTGTTGCAGTTGTCAAAAGTCCAGCATGGAGTGGTCGTGGTGAATTTCGTGGAGTAGCATCCAATTACTTGGCCGATCGTAAGCCTGGTGATGATATCGTCATATTCGTCAGAACGCCAGAATCGGGATTCCAACTTCCAGAAGATGCCGAGACTCCAATCATTATGGTAGGGCCTGGGACAGGTGTAGCCCCTTTCCGTGGTTTCTTACAGGCACGTGCCGTAATGAAGCAGGAAGGTAAGACACTCGGCGCAGCACATCTATACTTTGGTTGCAGAAGCGAAGCGGACTTCATATACCGTGAAGATCTTGAACAATATGAAAGAGATGGCATCGTTACATTGCACACGGCCTTCTCCCGTAAGGGACAAGATGAGAAGACCTACGTACAACATCTAATGAACAAGAAGAAGGAAGAATTAATCGACATTCTGGATCATAACGGCAGACTATATCTATGTGGAGATGGCAGTAAGATGGCTCCAGATGTGGAGAAGACGTTGGAAGAGGCTTATCAAGAAGTCCACCATGTGGATCAACAAGCAGCCAAAGCGTGGTTGGACGGGCTTCAGAATAATGGACGATATGCGAAGGATGTGTGGTCGGGAATTTGAATTTCAAGTTGTTCTGAAATAAATAACTGACAGCTAAAGGACAGTCATGCCACTAAGGGTGCTGTCTTTTTGTGTGTTAGAGATGAGATTAGGCAGGGATTGTAGGGTTATTATTGAATTTATAGGGGAGAGATACTGCAACGAAATCAACCCCACTCAAGGAGAGATTAGATAATCATGGATATAAACGCATTAACCCAGTATTGTTTGTCAAAAAAAGGGGCACTAGAGGATTACCCTTTCGGTGATGATGTTCTCGTAATCAAAGTGGTCTCCAAAATGTTCGCATTGATTAGCGACAATGGCGATCAGCCTAAGATTAGTCTGAAATGTGATCCATTTATAGCAGAAAATTTAAGACAACAACACACAGCGATTACTCCCGGATATCACTTAAACAAAAACCACTGGAACACGATCTTAATAGATGGAACGATTCCAGAACTGGAAATATTCAAAATGATTGATCATTCGTATGAGTTGGTTTTCAAGGGATTAAAAAAGTCGGAGAAGGAATCAATGATTCAGTTGTAATTTGCCGAATTCAACCGAGAAGAATGAGTATAATAGTTGAGCCTCTTTTTCATAAGAAAACTCCGAGATGAGGTTAATTCATGAAAAAACATGTCGTTTTCGATTTTGATGGGACACTTGTAGATTCTGCCGAAGTGATTGTTAAGGTATACAATGAGTTAGCTGTTCAATACAAACTTAAGAAGCTTGAACGGGAAGAGTATCAAATTATAATGAATCTCCCACTGAGAAAAAGAATTAAGGCGCTCGATGCTTCAATATTCAGGATTTTTACGCTAGGAAAGATAGGGAAAGAGTTTAAAGACAAGTACAAATCGTATCTAGAGTTGCTGAATTTTGTTGATGGAATAATTGATGTCGTAAGTGAATTGAAGGGTAAGGGTTACATTATATCTATTATTACTTCAAACTCAGAATTAAATATTAATACATATTTGAACCATAAAGAAATCAACTTATTTAGTCACATTACATCATCAAAGGGGCTATTTGGAAAGGACCAAGCCATTAAGCGCTATATGAGGGAGCACCAAATATCTAATGAAGAACTCATTTATATAGGGGACGAGGTAAGAGATATTTATGCCTGCAAGAGAAATCATGTTGAAGTGATTGCTGTCTCATGGGGCCTTTATAATAGTGAAATGCTTCTCTCTAAAAATCCGAATTATTTAATACAAGAGCCTCATGAGATCATTAGTATTGTTGAATAAGACAGATGAGCTGAAGCAAGATGTAAAAAGGGAAAGGATATGAAATCGAAAAATCGAAGTGAATAAATGATGGAGGATATTGGAATTGTGAGAGCGAATGTATATACATATGCGGGAATGCTCAGATTGTGTCGATGATTCTGGTGATTTCGTTCATTGAAGGTATTGAGTTAATTAGAGGTATTAAGAAAATAATTATTAAGTAGGAGGCCCTATGAGTCAGGAAGTAGCTCCATCAGGTGAAGCGGTTTTTCGGTATGAGGAAAGAACGGAGGATATTAGACTCGCGTCTGCAGACGAAGAAGCACTAGAAATGATTTCAAACCATGTGGAAAAATACATAGGGAAAATTGATGGTGTTTTTCATGAGATCATATCAGATATTGTTCATCTAGATATTCTGATTGTGAAGCCCACTAAAGAAAAAAATTATTATACATTAGTAACATCTGGTATGAGTAATTTACCTATGACGGTTCCAGAAGGGGCTGATCATTTCAAATTTGCTGAACTCGTCATATGTCTGCCTAGTGAATGGAAGGTATCTGACGAAGCCTTTAAGCAGGAAGAGAACTATTGGCCTGTACTTTGGTTGAAGAAACTTGCGAGGTTTCCGCATGAGTATCAGACATGGTTGTACCGTGCACACACCATACCTAATGGAGATCCAGCAAGACCCTTCGCTACGAACACTGATTTTACCGGTATGATCCTTTCTATTCCAACAACAGTGGACAATGCCAACGAATTCTTCACTTTAGAATTAGCTAACGGTAAGAGTGTACATTTCTTTAGCTTGATCCCGATTTATACGAATGAGATGGATTTTAAATTGAAAAAGGGAACTGATGCTCTCGTTGAGAAATTAGAAAAGGCCGGCGTAAATGAGCTAGTTGATCTCAAGAGAAGAAGTGTCTGTAAGAAAACATTGTGGATTTTTTAAAAAACAGCCTTAAATTCATCTGTTATAAGAAATATTTACGAACTTGCGGAAGTGCCGGAAGACAGATTGCTCTATGAGCGATTTGTCTTTTTTTGTCTGGTGTTGTAACAACCATATTCTATAATTTGGAAGGAGAATGGAATGATGAAAGCGAATGTATACTCATTAAGTCACAATGTCGTGTTGGATGCTGCACCGAATGGTGATGTGATTGTTGAGACACCTTATAATGAAGAATGGATTAATGCGATTAGAAGTGTTCCCGGTAGGAGATGGGATGCTACGTCAAAATGTTGGGTGATTCCAGGGAGTAAATCTGCCATTCTGGTCCTTTGCCATGCATTGCAGGATGTACCTGTGGAGGTGAAAAGTACACAATTGGTTGAGCGGTTTCCTGAGTTTATGCAACTTCAATCTGGTGATGAGAAGAATGCTTTGAAAAAGTTGAAAGACACATTAAAGATGAAAGGGTATAGCATCAAGACTCAAAAGGCCTACATGGGTCACGCTGAACGCTATTTGCGGATGTTAACGATTCCGTTAAAGAACGCTGAATCTCACCATACTCATGCATACCTATTGAAATTATCTGATGAATCGCGATCATCCTCTTATGTGAATCAAGCGGTTAGTGCTCTACGGTTCTGGCTTGTTACGGTTCTGGGTCGTAGCGATTTGAACCAATGGATTAGGCCAAAACGGCAAAAGAAACTTCCTGTTGTTCTATCTTCGGGTGAAGTAGCTAAGTTGCTGAAGGCCATACAACATGTAAAACATCGAACATTGATAGCCTTGATCTACTCGTCTGGACTTCGAATCGGTGAAGCTGTTCGCTTAACGAAGCAGGACATCGATCCTGTGCGTAAAACCATTCATATTCGACAGGGAAAGGGAGGGAAAGATCGATTCACCGTTCTCTCCAATGCAGCTTATGCTATGCTACAGAATTATATGGAGACTCAACCTATAGTTAAATATTTATTCCCAGGAGGAAAAGGTCTCGATCATCATCTTACTGAACGTTCAATGCAGCATGTATTTGTGAAGGCTATGCGTAAAGCGGGAATCTCTAAGCCAGCAACAGTGCATACGCTGCGGCACTCCTTCGCCACTCACCTATTAGAGAACGGCACAGATCTTCGATACATTCAAGAATTACTTGGACATGAAAGCTCGAAGACAACCGAAATCTATACCCATGTCAGTATTAAAGATATCCGCCGCATCCAGAGTCCTCTGGATCGAATAGGGATGGACGACGAGGACCAATAGCTTCGTCTATCACACCTGAAGAGGGGAATAAAGCGAATTCGTCTATCCAACTGTATTGGAGGGATAAACGAATTCGTGGATTAGTAGTTATCAGAAATCGGGGCAATGTGATAAATACTAGAAATAGAAACCGTAATTATGTGATTTTAGAAAGGAAAATAAAATGCAAGTACAAGGATTCAATCATATAACAATAAACGTTAGGAATCTCGATGTATCAATAAAATTCTATACAGGTGTTCTTGGACTAAAGATAAGACATCAAGGGAAGAAGGATGCATATCTAGAATGGGGAAGCGCATGGATTTGTTTGATTGAAAGAGATAGGTACACTGAGAATACAGGGAGACAGTTAGGAGTAGATCATATTGCATTTTATATTCCGGAGGAGCATTTCATGGATGCAGTAAAGTCACTCCAAGATGATCATATAACTATAGTAAGGCAAGCAATAAAGCGTGGAACTGGGTGGTCAATCAATTTTTTAGATCCAGATGGAACTCAACTTGAATTACATACATCGAACTTAGAGGAAAGAATGAAAGTATGGAGATAGTAAGAGCAAGAAAAAGAAAGAAGTTATGCGACTCAAAGAAGGCCCCAACATCTGATAACATTACATTCCTGCATCGTCGCTGACGCTCCTTGGTCGCCAAGAGGGATATCGGAGAAGTGGATTCAGGCGATACATTCAACCAGCTAAGTCTGACGACCCGTTCCCTTTGGTCACTTAAGCTGCTTGAACGTCAGGAATGTGCAAACGTTAGACGAAATTGGCTAAATACATATGGAAAGGTGAGAATTAAGATGAATATTGTTAATGTCCTTCATTATGATGCTTTTTCATCTGTTCCGAATAAAGGGAATCCCGTTGGTATTGTGTTGAATGCTGACTACTTAACTAAGGATGAAATGCAGCATATAGCCTTTAAAGTCGGCTTTAATGAGACTGTGTTCGTATTGAATTCAGAGAAGGCTGATCTAAGACTAAAGTATTTTACTCCAGGACACGAGATAAATCTTTGTGGGCACGCAACTATAGGATCATTATATTGTCTAAAGTCGAAAGGGATGTTCGAGGATAGAAAACTTATTCAGATTGAAACGAATGTAGGTATACTACCAATCGAATTTGATCAGATGGACGACCAGCTATCAATAGAGATGAAACAAGACAGGCCTCAATTTACATCTTTTAATGGGGACATAGATAAGTTGGCCGAGTCAATGGGATTAGTGAAAGAAGAGTTGGATTTAAATAAGCCTATCGTTTATGGAAGTACTGGTACTTGGACCTTACTGATCCCAATCAAGAAATTGAGCAGCTTTAATAATATGACACCAAAAAATCAACAGTTCCCAAATGTACTAGTTGAGAATGTCAAATCATCAATACATCCGATATGTTTTGAGACTTATGATAATAGAGCGTTGATGCATGCAAGACATTTTTCCTCTCCTTATTCAGGCACAATTGAAGATCCAGTAACGGGGACAGCATCAGGTGTAATGGGTGCTTATTATTTATTGTATGTAAATCAAAACTTAACTTCTGTTGAATTTATTGTGGAGCAAGGCCAGGAAATTGGAAGAGATGGAAGAGTGCATGTAAAAGCAATACGAAGCGAAGAAGATATGGATATATTTATTTCAGGAACAGCGATATATGTACAAGAATTTAAGATTGAGTATGAATAATCGAAGAAGAGCCAACATCCTCTAACACTTTGGATTGGTTGCGCAGTTGCCCGAAAAAAAGGCCTTCATAACGACGGTATGAAGGCTACCACGATCGTGAACATATGAGCAGAAA
>NZ_JBNPWS010000056.1:0-10647 GCF_050433705.1 Paenibacillus sp. DS2015
AACCTCCGCCTGCACAGCGGTTTCGAGAGGCCTACTCTCATCTTCTGTCCAGCATGGCTATGGTGCTCTTAAGCACCGAGCCTTCGTGGCGCACAGTCGTCCGCATAACGACAATATGAAATGGCTGGTTTCCATTGCCGATGTTCCCGTATGGCGATTGGGCGGTGGTTCAGAATACCGAAGTTCCATGCCCAACGATCTTTCCGTACCTTCTTACTAAGAAATTTCACTTCCATCCATTGATCGAATTCGTGTAACATAATATTGGATAGTAGGGGGGAGATGACTCCGCCTTGTGGAACCCCCTCGCTTGAGGCACGGAATAAACCATGATCTACGCATCCTGTCTTTATGATCTTCCAAAGCAAGGTAAGAAATCTTTGGTCAGAGATACGTTTACGGACAGCTTTCATGAGTAGTCGATGGTGTACGGTATCGAAGTAGCTCGCCAGGTCACCTTCAATAACCCAGCGACCGGCGGTTGCGTTCATTTGTTCATTACCATCTTGCAATTGCAATTTGACAGTTCGAATTGCATGATGAACACTCCGTGCTGGTCTGAAACCATAAGATACTGGATGAAAATCACTTTCCCATATCGGTTCCATGACCATCAGCATTGCACGTTGTACGATTCGATCTCGTAGACAAGGAATACCTAGGGGTCTGAGTTTGCCATTCGCTTTTGGGATATACACGCGGCGGGCGGGTAGCGGAGTGTAGGTTCCAGTCAGCAATTCGTGTTGTAGCCTTTCCAGTTCAAGATCAAGTATTTCCTCCATCTTGCGTTTGTCAATGCCGTCTACACCCGGCGTTCGGGCACCGCTGGAAGCCAGTGTGATGCGAGCCGCTTCGCTAAGCCAATACTTGTTAGCAATAAGTCTTAAAAGTCGGTCAAACTTGCGTTCTTTACTTTCTGTTGACCAAGTCGCCAGTTTGCTTTGCATTTCACTAATTATCAAAGGTCTTCACCTCACTAGGTCAGTTAATAAGCCAAGCAAACCACTTAAACTGTCTCCCTTCGCCATGTGACCGGCTTTCCCGGTCTCGGACTACTACGGAGACTCCGCCAGCCTGCACATCATCGGGGAGCACACTCCCTTTGCATCTGTGCAGTCCTTCCCCAGTTCACATGTTGGACTCCATACATAGGTTAGGTTGCCTATCGCAGTCTTTATCCTTGCTTTCTGCAAGTCGTCGCGGACATCACGATCTAGCTGTGCGCTCTTCGTGATTCCCTATCGGTCAGCCTACATGTCAAACCGATATTCGCGGCTCCAATTCATGGCTGTAACTGGCACCGATCCGCGACCTGCCTGTTAAGCGATGTAGGCAGGGGTGACATTTCAACCCTCAGATGCGGTTTAATAGGTTCGTGTTCCTCAACCTTCCCATGCTCAGCCTAGAGACTCATCTTAGCGTAATCGCTTCGCCGCAAGTCCCGTTTCCCACGGACTACGTCACCTTGCCAGTGTCGGCAAGTCACCGCCGATTCGGCTCACTTCTTCTCACAGCAGAAGAAGGGCATGTCTGTAAAAAAAAATTCAACATGCATTCCAAACATGCTCAAGTAACACTATTCCTCTGCAGGAACTTAGTTAGCTGGGCGTACTATAGGTGATGTCACTTACCCATTTGTTATTTCTCTTACTTGCCTTAAAGTCTCGCTTCAAGAGGTTTTCGCCGCCGTTATACACGGCATCCGTTTTGTAGGGTTTGTATTTTTTGATCACCACAGATCGGAGTCCCAGGCTTCTCATAATCCGTTGTACTCGTTTCTCACTCACTTTAAATGGGAGTTGTAGGTTAAGAAGTTCTTCTCTGATTTTAGGTGCTCCATAGACACCATCTTGTTCGTGATAGATCCGGATGATCTCTTGTCTCAACTGATTGTTCTCTTGCTTCAAGCGACCTTCAGGTCGTTTTTGAGTACAGTAATAGTAGCTGCTACGCCCAATCCCTAGCACCTGACACAACTTACTTTTGCTATGTTTGTCAGACTGGGATACGGCCACATCCACAACCTCACGAACACTTATCTTTTGGCGAATATGGTCATAGCTTTTTTTAGGATCTCGTTTTCCTCTTCAAGCTCTTTAATTCTAGATTTGAACTTCTTGACCTCTACGACAGAGATCTGTTCAGTGTCTACATTAATTTCTTTACCTTCATTAATCCATTTGTAAAACGCCGTTTTGCTTAGACCATATTCGCTCATAATTTCGGATGCTGTTTTCCCTTTACGATGGAGTTCTACGATCATCGCTTTGAACTCATCACTATATCTTCCTTGCTTGGTTCCCATAGTTGGACACAACCTTTCAATATTATTTTAGCAGTCCTCCTTTTTGTGTCCACTACTTTATACTAGCTCCACTCCAAAAAGAAAATCGCGCGGTCGGAGGAGAAAAGAAATTATTTCATTTTATATTTGATGAAGCTCATAAATATATTTCAGAAAAAGATGATGAGAATATTAAATCAATAAAGATATTTGAGCAGATAGCAAAGGAAGGGCGGAAATTCGGAGTATTTATGATACTAGCAAGTCAAAGGCCCGGAGAAACATCTAAAACAGTATTATCACAATGTAATAACTTTATTCTACATAAAATACGTAACAATGTAGATCTTGAGCAGATGAGAAAGAGCATACCTTATCTTAATGATTCACAATTAACCAGAATATCATATTTAAGAACAGGATCAGCACTATTAGTTGGCGAGCCCTTTTCAATTCCAATGGAGATTATTATTGACGGTAAAGATTATGGGGACATATCGAAGTCTTATTTACCTTCGGAAATTTGGCGGGAATAATACTGTTTGTATAGTCGCAGTGCAAAACAGAAGGATTTGGTGAGTTTGCGAATAAGCATATAGACTGGATTACTGTAATCAATTCTAATGGAAATTAGATATTCATTGAGTCCAAAAGTTACAGCTAAGGACTGGATAGAATTCTGAAGATATTTAGAGGTGAAATGAAGTATCAAATCTAATTGTTAAAAGTACCGTTTAATAATTGTCAATCGACAAATTGCGATTCTGAAACTGCAGTCAGCTAAAACGTCGCAACTTACCAAAAAACTTGTCCACATGGATTTCTTATTTGCTTGGAACAAGGATAATGTTGATGTAAAATTGATGTAAAACACCAACGGAAACAATCGGATTGAAGCCAATTGGGACGGATATTCATTAGCAAAAAGTCCGTTACATCAACAATTCTGCAGGTTGTAACAGATTACATCCTACGGTAGTATGTTCCCATGGACGACACATGTGGAGTGCGTGGTAGTGCTATATCGCGATTGAGTTTGTATAAGACAAATAATAAATGGACTTCTCACAAGGAAGTCCTTTTTTTATGTGGATATTTGCTTACTGACAGTTCAGTATATTTGATCTGACGTTACTTGTTTTCTATCAAAATAAACTCGGGTTTGAGCAAATATTCCAATGGATATATATCGTCTCTTGCTGAGATCAGCGCTTTGAATAAAGCGATTGGTCGTTTCTGGTCTTTTTCATCTGAGTAATGAAACCCAAGTTTCTCAGGTTCTACAAGCTGAACAATAACAAAAGCATCTTCCTCGTCTGTCAATCTATAAATAGTATTCTCCGGTTTAAATACATCGACTAAATGATCGAATGTGATCAAATGAAACTCCTTATTTCGCCACTCTGTTTGGATGATCCTAAACGCGTGATTTTTGACAAGAGTAATAAACTGTTCGTGATCAAGCGTTAACTCGATCCCTATAATATATCCTTGTTCATCCATATCGTTGCCATATTCTGTATCGTAATTTTTTTCATAATCGGCATTGAAATTATTCGTGGCAACAGTCATATTATCCAGAAATGGAGCAAGAGGTGTATCTGTTATATATTGGATGCTAATTTGATCAGGTATGATATGTTTAGAGAGTTCGTTTTCTGATTCCAGAACCGTTTGTTCAACCGCAGGAGGGTTTAAATAGATGTAACCCATACCTGGGGAGGAACCGTAGAAACAAGTAATTCTCATTATTCTTCACCCCTTCAACCATTGTATAGTGTTAGACGCAAACCTTGTGAAAAGGTTTCATAGCTGTGATATGAGAACATACGCTTGCTGACAGACTTGTGTAGGTGGTTGATGGAAGTGATCTGTCGAATAGAGGAATTTTTAGTTAGATTGTGGAATAAGACAATATAGCATAAAGAAATATTGAATAATGGAGGTGGAGTAATTGGATAAACAAACTCAAGAAATCATCAATAAGTACCAATATGATAAGAAAACAAGGAAATACTCTAACAAGCACTTTTTCCGTGATCACAAATCTCATAGCCAAGTAAATTCAAATGAAGATGTGGATAGAGCCTATAACGAAATTAATAATTGTATCAATTACTTCATGAATGTTAAATTTGACTTGGTTAATGATGATATAGAAAGATTAGAACAAGCATTAGGAAAATATGAAATTGCAATTCATAAAGTCATTTCCTGTTTTGATAATCATCTATGTGATTTCAACTACTCTTCTGAGGAATTAATGCAACTAATTAATAATTGGGATACCTTTGAGGAAGGGGTAAGCAAAATCCATCAAAGGAAAATATATCAAGATTAATTGGGGGGAATACTATGAAGATGAAAGAAACGTATATTTATAAAGGATACACTATAACATTTGAATACAATAAAAATAGAAAGCACCTTGAGTATACAGCCATGTGTAATCTTGAAGGTGAAATTGTAAAGAAACATGATGATTCATTTGAAGGTGCTAAAAATCAAATGGAAGCCTACATAGAAAACGTTCCAAAATATAAGTTGATGTATGAAAATGGAAATGAATAATTGCACTTTTATTGGTATTATATTTATTCAATGTAGTGATGAGTAATGATGGTATTCAAAGGACTTCTAAACGCAGAAGTTCTTTTTTTTATGAGAAGATCAGCATGGCAGACAGCTCAATGTCAATGGGTTGCTGTTTACTGGAGGAATGTGTATGTCGAATAAAGGGATTAACAGTTGGATTGTGGAATAAGTCTAAAGAACTACTTTTCTAATGATCATCTACGAGGGAGGTTTCACATTGAACAAGAAGGACCTATCAGAACGCGATATATGCTCCAAATACATAACACCAGCACTTATCCAATCAGGATGGGATTTACAAAAGCAAATACGTGAGGAAGTTACTTTTACTGATGGCAGAGTAATCGTTCGTAAAAAGATCGTTACACGAGGAGATAGAAAACGAGCGGATTATATCCTTTATTATAAATCTAATATTCCCATAGCTATTATTGAAGCAAAAGACAATAAGCATTCACTTGGTTCAGGTATGCAGCAAGGGCTAAACTATGGAGAAATATTAGACATCCCATTTGTCTATTCTTCCAACGGTGATGGTTTCTTAGAGCATGATAGAACTGTAAAGACTGGAACGATAGAACATGAGTTGTCTCTAAGCGAGTTTCCTTCACCAACTGAGTTATGGAATCGTTATAAGAAGGTTAAGGGCATTGATGAACAAGCTGAGGAAATGATCGTGCAGGATTATTACTTTGCTCAAGGTTCCAAAAGCCCTCGGTATTACCAAAGAATTGCAATCAATAGAACGGTTGAAGCTATTACCAAAGAACAAGATCGTATTTTACTTGTTATGGCAACAGGGACGGGCAAAACATATACTGCTTTTCAAATCATTTATCGTCTTTGGAAATCTAAAATGAAGAAACGAATTCTATTCCTAGCAGATCGTAACATTCTAGTTGATCAAACAATGGCTAATGATTTTGCTCCTTTTGGTGATAAAATGATTAAAATTAAAAACAGGAAAATCGATAAAGCCCATGAGGTTTATTTGGCTCTATATCAAGGAATTACAGGTACGGAGGAATTTCAAGATGTATATAAAGAGTTCTCCCCTGACTTTTTCGATCTAATCGTTATCGATGAGTGTCATCGGGGTAGCGCGAAGGAAGACTCTTCTTGGAGAGAAATTTTAAGCTACTTTAATGCCGCGACACAAATTGGTTTAACGGCTACTCCAAAAGAAACGAAGGAAGTTTCAAATCTGACTTATTTTGGTGATCCTGTGTATACTTACTCTTTGAAGCAAGGAATAGATGATGGATTTTTAGCACCATATAAGGTTGTTAGAGTAACACTAGATAAAGATGTTGAAGGCTACCGACCAACTAAGGGACAAAAAGACAAGTATGGTCATGTGATTGAAGATCGGGAATATAACATCAAGGATTTTGATAGAAAACTTATTCTCGAACAAAGAGCCATTACAGTTGCAAAAATGGTTTCAGATTATTTGAAGAATAATAACACACGTATGGCAAAATCCATATTTTTCTGTGTAGACATTGATCATGCAGAGCGTATGAGACAAGCATTAGTAAATGAGAATCCCGACATGGTCGCCAAGAATGCTAAATATGTCATGCGAATTACTGGTGATAATGAAGAAGGAAAAGCTGAATTAGACAATTTTATTGATCCTAACGAACCATATCCTGTGTTAGTGACAACCAGTAAGTTGATGAGCACAGGTGTTGATGCTCAAACGTGTCAATTGATCATACTTGACTCTAATATAAATAGTATGATCGAGTTTAAACAAATTATTGGTCGTGGCACAAGAATTCGAGAAGATCATGGGAAATTGTATTTTACGATTATCGACTTTAGGAATGTTACGAAGTTGTTTGCTGATTCTGAGTTTGATGGTGATCCAGTTGTAGTCATGACACCCACTGGAGATACTATTCCTCCAGAAGAGGATGAACCTGATATAAATGGTGAAGGTGACGAAATAAATGGCGATGACTTTACAGGTTGGGAGTATGGCAATCCTCCTATTGATGGTGGTGGAGAAATTAATGATCCACCTGCAAAATACTACGTCCACAATGTGGAAGTCAAAGTACTGAACCATCGTGTGTACTATTACGACAAAGATGGTAAACTGATAAACGAATCATTGATAGATTATACGAAGAAAAATGTGATGAATGAATATCATTCGCTCAATGACTTTCTGCAGAAATGGAATAATGCAGATAAGAAAAATGCAATATTAAAAGAATTAGAATCACATGGTATTTTACTGGATGAGTTGCAGGATGAAGTGGGAAAAGACTTAGACCCATTTGATCTTATTTGCCATGTTGCATTTGATATGCCTCCATTGACTCGTCAAGAACGAGCAAATAACGTAAAGAAGCGAAACTATTTTGCCAAGTATAGTGAAAGTGCCAGAGTGGTGTTGGAAGCATTGTTAGATAAGTATGCAGATGAAGGTTTGGCTAATTTGGAAAATTTGGAAGTGTTGAAGATTCCTGAATTCCAAGCATACGGTTCACCCATTGAGATCGTTAAGAGATTTGGTGGGAAAAGTGGCTACTTAACAGTGATCAAAGAATTGCAAAAAGAGATTTATACAGCATAGGTTACCTCAGAAGGAGAATGATTCATGTCAGTTTCATCAGTTATTAAATCAGTTCAAGATACGATGCGCAAAGATGCGGGTGTCGATGGTGATGCACAGCGTATTTCTCAACTAGTGTGGATGGTATTCCTTAAGGTGTTCGATGCGAAGGAAGAAGAATGGGAGTTAATGCGAGACGAGTATACTCAGGTTGTTCCCGAAGGCTTGCGTTGGCGTGATTGGGCAGCAAATGACGAGGGAATGACAGGCGATGAGTTACTCGATTTCGTTAATAATAAGCTGTTTAAAGAGTTGAAAGAAATGGTTCTTGATGAATATAGTGATCCGAAAGCCTTTATTGTGAAAGCTGTATTTGAAGATTCTTATAACTATATGAAGTCTGGTACATTGATGCGTCAAGTGATCAACAAGTTGAATGAGATTGACTTTTCCGCACAGGAAGATCGTCATACATTCAATGATATCTATGAAAGTATCCTCAAAGACCTTCAAAACGCAGGTAATGCAGGAGAATACTATACACCACGTCCAGTGACACAATTCGTTGTAGATATGGTTAATCCAGTATTAGGTGAAAAAGTATTAGATTTTGCTTGTGGCACAGGTGGCTATTTAACTAGTACGATTGAACATTTTAAAAAGACAGGGCAGATCAAGAACGTTGAAGACAATCAAGTGCTTCAAGAAACTATCATGGGGATTGAGAAGAAGCCCATGCCTCATATGCTTGCGATAACAAATTTAATCTTACATGATATCGATACTCCAAATATCAGGCATGACAATTCGTTAACTAGAAATGTTAGGGATTATAAACCGATAGAACAAGTAGATGTGATTGTGACAAATCCTCCGTTTGGTGGGATTGAAGAAGAAGGAATAGAAACTAACTTTCCTGAGAAGTTTCGGACGAAAGAGACAGCGGATTTGTTTATGGTCTTGCTCATGTATTTACTGAAAGATGGCGGCCGTGCAGGAATTGTATTGCCTGATAGCTTTCTATTTGGTGAAGGTATAAAGACTGCTATTAAGGAAAAATTACTGGAAGAATTTAATTTGCATACTATTATCCGATTGCCCAAAGGTGTGTTTGCTCCTTATACGGGTATTAATACGAATTTGTTGTTTTTTGAGAAAGGAAAACCTACAGAGGATATTTGGTACTTTGAGCATCCATACCCTGAAGGGTATAAAAACTATTCGAAGACTAAACCAATTCGTCATGAAGAGTTTGAATTGGAAAAGAAGTGGTGGGAGAACAGAGTTGAGAATGATAATGCTTGGAAGGTTAGTATAGAGGATATAAAAAAACGGAATTATAACTTGGATTTGAAAAATCCATTAATTAATTCAGTTGTTAATACATTTACAACTGACGAATTAGTAGATCGACTTCTTGAAGCAAATAAAAAGACATATGAGTTATTACTTCAATTAAGGAGTTTTGTGTAAATCATGAGTCTATATAAATTCTACAAAAAATCAAATCCTTCAGTTGGAGTTGCAAAGATCGTGTTTAATTATCTATGTTCCAACGTCCCATTAAAAAAAGTAGGAGAAATAGCTGAATCGACGAGTGGCGGTACTCCTAGCCGAGGTAATAGTGAATATTATGGTGGAGATATCCCATGGATAAAATCAGGTGAACTAAATGATTCTTATATTACAAGTTGTGAGGAGTATCTAACAGAGGAAGGCATTAAAAATTCATCAGCCAAATTATATCCTAAAGGTACTTTGGTTTTAGCGTTATATGGTGCTACAGTTGGGAAAGTAGGGATTTTAGATTTTGAGGCTGCCTCAAATCAAGCTGTTTGCGCTATTTATCCAAATAATTCAATTGATAAGGATTATATGTTTTGGTTTTTCAAACAAAAAAGACAAGAGTTTATTGAGAGCAGTTTTGGTGGCGCTCAGCCTAATATAAGTCAGAAAGTCGTCAAAGAAACTGATATTCCTGTTCCAAGTCTAGAGATTCAAAAAGAAGTCGTAACATTTTTAAATCAATGTGAATTTGAAGGGATTATCGATAAGGAATTTCAAAATAATGAAGTCTTGAAACAAATTGAGAGATTCTTTAATGTTCGAACATGTTGTGAGGAATTAGAGAATTCGATGAAAATGACTGAAGGTCTGATTCTTAGCCTACGTCAATCCATCCTCCAAGAAGCCGTTCAAGGTAAACTTGTTCCACAAGACCCGAGTGATGAACCTGTAAGCGTCTTGCTGGGAAAAATCAAGGCTGAAAAAGAACAGTTAATTAAAGAGAAGAAAATCAAGAAAGAAAAGCCACTTCCACTGATTACTGAGGATGAAATTCCATATGAACTACCAAAGGAATGGAAATGGGCACGGTTAGGTGATATATGTAACGTAATTACGGATGGCGACCATCAACCACCACCGCAAACAGCAAATGGTATTAATTTTTTGGTTATTTCTAATGTTTCCAAAGGGACTCTTTCTTTTGAAAATACTCGCTTTGTTTCAAAAGAGTATTACGATGCACTACCATCATTTAAGAAGCCTAACAAAGGTGATATTTTATTTACAGTTACCGGTTCATATGGAATTCCAATAATAATAGATACAGATAAAGAATTTTGCTTTCAACGACACATTGCTTTGCTTAGACCAAGTGCAAATATATCGACTAGGTATTTGTATTGGGTGTTGCTTTCTAATTTAGTGAAAACTCAATGTGATGAGAGTGCTACAGGTATAGCACAAAAGACAGTGTCATTAACAACATTACGTAACTTAAGAATTCCTATTCTTCCACTTAACAAACAAAAACGAGTCGTAGAAAAAGTCGATCATCTTATGATTCTATGTGCAGAGTTAGAGAAAACAGTTGTGCAATCAAAACAGGAAAGTGAGATGCTGATGCAAGCTGTCTTACAGGAGGCATTTAACTCAACTGAAAAGGAGAATAATGTTGTTAATTTTCCTTTAGCTGACACTAACAATATAGAAGATTGGGAGATCGCAGCTCGTTCAGACGGAGAAATTGATTTAGAAACAAAAGCTAAAATTAAAGCTAGAGTGACTGAATTACTCGGCAAATCTAAGCAATGAAACCTGCTGTATATGTCAATCAAAATGTTGACCACCTTGCTAACCCAATAGTTGACCACCCTGGCAGAAAAAAATGGGCACTTGTAGGTGCCAGTGTGAG
>NZ_JBNPWS010000057.1:0-8896 GCF_050433705.1 Paenibacillus sp. DS2015
GTTCTTTTGTCCATAATCCCATGTGTGCTCCCCAACCTTCCTATATATCTATTTTAATAGATTTGGGAGTTTACACAATCTATTTTACAGACTCGTTTCATATCTCGTTACTCTGCTCTAGTCTATTTATTAAGTCGAATACTTCTTTTCTAGACTTCACAATAATAATTTGTTTCTGAGTCCTAACTGATTCAAGTTTATTTATTGTTTTCATCCTACTTCTTTTTCTATAGTTCCAAACCCACCTAAAGAATTCCCAATCTAATTTCTCTGGACATTCCTCGTTCATGTCAGGTCTAGACTTCTTATGATACATTAATCTTCGTTTAAGAACTCGATATATACACAGCGATGTCGGCATGTCTAAATAGATAATTAAATCCGCCCTCTGAATTCTTATATCCAAGGTTCTAGAATAATTCCCATCAATAATCCATTGCTCTTTCATCGTAAAACCCCTAACCACTTCATCCCATTCTTCATTGGAAGTTGGTTCCCAATTAGGCTTCCAATAGTACTTATCTAAATGAATAACGGGTAGTTTTAGTATTTCACTGAGTTTTTGAGTCAAGGTTGATTTCCCTGATCCTGCCGAACCCAGAACAATTACACGTTTCATAAATTTATCTCCTGTTCATTGATTATTTTCTCACAAGAGCGCAGATTGTATAATTCCACTCATAATCCCTAGTAATTCTACCCACACAAACCTCAATTTTTCAGAATATCAACGATTTCTTTATTACCCGATGAACAAATCAAATGACACGGTTTTCCTAAAAATACAAATCCCATCCAACAATGGTTGCTGCCCACATAAATGCTGAAATTCCAGATAATATATACAAGACTTTTCGTTTTTTACTACAATCTGTGTTCTTGAATTTGAACAATAATAGAATCATATAGGCTGCCGCAAGCACGACAAAGACCATGTTTAAAATGAGGTTAATCCGAATGGAAGAATAGGTTGAGAAATTTATTGTTTTGACTATTAATATAGCTGTATTCACAACAAATGCAAACCCAACAGCGTTAATAATGATGTAGTATTTATTGAAAGTAGAAGCAGGAACTGCTATTTTCTTCATTCTAGAAATAATAAGTCGTATCCATTCACAGATCAGTGTGATCATGTTGTACAAGAGACAGATGCCAACAAAAACTAAGGAGATATTTATCCAATTTACAGTTGAAGCTGAAATGAGAAGTGAATCTCCGTATGGTGAGGACATCTTTGCGACAATTCCATCCTTAGCCTCAAAATATATAAATTCAGTGTTGGGTCTATGGATATATGTATAAGGTTCAATCTGTTCATATTGCACACCTGAGACAGTAATGGAATCGTTATCGATAGCCCGAACCTTCTCCATTCCTAAGAACCCGAATATTTTCGCATATCCTGAAACAATTCGTCTTGCGGGCAGGTAAAGACCTTCCACTTCAGCTGTATTAGGCAAATCACCTTCATAATTAGCCGGTTTATATTCCCCAAATACGGTATCCAGCAGGCCTTTGCAATAATACCATTCATTTACCTGGTTGGTCATAACAATGACCGCCACGTTAGATTCTGGGTCAAAGCTAAATTTACTCGAGAATGTAGCTGTATTCCCACCATGCTCTAGCGTTAGAACCGAATGATTTATTTCAAAAAAGCCATGTGCAATTCGAGGGATAGAAGAACCATTGTAATAAAAACTTGGTGAGAGCATTTCTTTCAATACTTGATTACTTTTAAACAATGGACTCATTGTATCACCCGCCGGCATAAGAGCCATCAGAAACTTTGCGGCATCTTCTGCTGTTCCAGTAGCACTTCCTGCTGGATATAGTCCAAGATATCCTCTGTTAGTGATAGGGTCCAAGCTAGTCGTGTATCCTTGAACAATATTTCTTCTTTGTGCTACGGTTGGATGATCTTGTTGTGATGGATGAATCGAAGTTTCATGCATCTCTAGCACTTCAAATATATGCTCATTTACATATTCGTAAAAGGGTTGACCGCTTTGAATCTCCACGATATAGCCTGCTAAAGCGGCTCCAAAGTTAGAATATGCCACAACTGTTCCTGGTTCATATACTTGTAACGGCTCAAACGCTTGTAAAGTATCTCTTAACTCTGGAATCTCTTTGTCGGAAAAGTAGTATAAATCCGTAATTTTATCTTGCCAACCTGCATTGTGATTCATAAGATTTAATAAGCTTATCGGAGTATCGTACTTCAGCTTCTTCAGGAAATCCTGTGGAAGGTATTCTCGAATATCCGTATCCAAATCAAGCTGTCCCCGTTCAACAAGTTGCATAACACTAGTCCAGACCAGAAGTTTAGAAGCAGATCCCCACTCGAATACAGTATCTGTATCTGCGATAACTTGATTTTCAATATCCGCATACCCGTAGGTTTTATTGAAAATTGTCTTTCCGTCTTTCGTTGCCACGATAGAAACTGCGGCCGTATGCTCCTTATGATTCTCTACATACTCATCAATCGTTTTCTCTAGAGCTGATATTGATATCCCTGATGGAATAGTATCATCCTTTTCAACAGCATACACTGGAACCACCCATGAAATAATCAGAACAATAGTAGACAGCAATGCTATTAGTACTTTATTCACGAATGTGTAGTTCTTGTCTGTTTTCATTAACAAAATCTCCTTCAAAAGGCTATCTCCATACGACATTTATTTATCTTCCATACTCTTACTCATTCTATTCAATTCATTCCATTCACTTAAATAGGGTACATATCCAATTTCTCGTGGTTCATCTTGTAACCACGAAATAAATTCTAATTCATTTCCATCTGGATCATTAAAATATATAGCCGCTGCTGGCATCCATGTATGTACAATAGCTTCAATTGGCTCTTTACCAAATGATTGTATAGGTTGTATTCCTCTTTCTCTAAGCCATTCCATTGCTGACTTTAATTGAGCTATATCCGTTCCAAAAGCAAAATGGTTTTTCCTTACTTCGACTCCCTCTGGTACTTCCCAAATCCCTAGCAATTGTCTAGCTTCTCCGATATAGAAAAATGCAACTTTTCTCTCAGCAATGACTAAAGATAGCTCTAAATCTAGTTTCATATAGAACTCAATTGACACTTGGAGATCTTTCACTTGTATATGGGTTTCATACAAATTCTGAATCAAACTGACACCCTCCTTTTGTAATACAATTAATACTACGTCCCGGACCTAGGAACACTTCCAACAAAATCACTTCTGATTATGGAATAGAACTTTTGCGTCTTGTATTCACCCTTCATTTTAAGTTGTTCTCTTAAAAGCCCCTCAAATTCCATACCGATTTTTTGCATTATTCTTTCAGATCCCACATTATCTTCATTGCATCTCGCTTCAATACGGTTTAATCCAAGTTCTTCGAACCCGAATTTTATTAATTCTCGTGCTGCTTCAAATACTATACCTTTATTCCAGTATTCTCGTGAAACAACATATCCGATTTCGGTCTTATCATTGTCTACATCAACATTAACGAATGCAATTCTTCCGATTATCTTGTTAGAATCCTTATCAACTATCCCCCAATGAAAGGCTTGTCTTAATTGATACTTCTGTTCTAAATTCTTCAAGTACAATGTGGAATCCTCTATGGATTGAAAAAGCTCCCAACGGGTATGTTTTATTGTTTCTAAATCCGACAATACATAAAAATAGTCCTCAGCATCTTGAATCTCGAGTTTGCGTATTACGAGTCTATTGGTCTCAAAAATCGGTTTTTTATCAAATAGTTCATTTATATTCATATATAGCTCCTATTCTTTTTCATTTCTTTCTCCATATACTTGCCCACATAAAAGGTACTCCGAATAACTCATTAGATTCTTCACAATCTTTCATATGCCTGATCTCAATTAATTCAAAATAATCTGAGAGGAGATATTGCAGTTTCTCTTGACTAAATGCCATTCCACCTAGCATTCTTCTTTCTTTATATACATCATAATCAGAAGTCTCCTCTGCCCCTCCATTTTCAGTAAATCCAGAAGAAAAACAAATTAAGGCGAAACACCCCCCTGGCTTTAATACATCATTGAGTAGTTCAATATATTGAACCCTACGATGCGGCAGTAAATGATGCAGTAATCCTGAATCGTAAACTAGATCGTAAGTCTGTTTAGAAATCTGAAGATCAAACACATTCCCACATTGAAAATTTATCTCAACATCTTTAATCCTCGCATGATCCACTGCTAATTTTATTGCTTCTGTAGAAAGATCAATCGCATCTACTTGACATCCTTTACTAGCCATATAAATGGCATTCCTTCCTTCCCCACAGCCTAATTCCAGAACTCTTCCTGGCTGAACAGTATTATTTATAAAATAATCAACAAGATTTTCATCTGGGCTATCCGTGAGAAAGGGCATATATTTCGGTCTCTCTTGATAAACTGTATTCCAATACTCCTTTGGATCATTAAAGAGATGATCTAGCATTTGAAACAGATCACTCTGATTTTTTATATGATTGCTTTTCATTAAGCTCATCTCCTTATTTCACTTGTGTAAACACACTATATCGCCCTATTATTCGAACTTCATGTCCTAATGTTTCTAGAATAGTAACTGCCTTTTCAATCGTCATAGCGCTACAGTTATCATTAGCTTCTAGAAAAAATCGATATACGCCTAATTTTCTTGTCGTTGGTCGTGATTCAATCCATGATAGATTTATTGCAAGAGCAGTAAATACATTCAATATGGAAGATAATACCCCAGGTTGATCTTGCCCTGGTGTGATTACAAACATGGTCTTGATTAAATCTCCTTCAGTTAGTGCATCGTTACTGATAATAATAAATCGTGTTTGGTTATCCAAATTGTCTTGGATATTCCAATCCATTATGTTCAGGTTCAATAAATTGGCCAATGAACTCGAACCAATGGCTGCCACATCCATTCTCTCACTATCTTTTAATGCTGCAGCAGCTGACGCCGAACTATTGTACTGTAAGCTCTTCATACTACGTTTTCTTAAGTATTTTCTACATTGAGTTAATATTGGTGATATCGACCACACCTCGTTTATCTCAGGGAGCTTCGCTTCTTTATTCGCCAGCAGATGCAAAGAGACGGGTAATGTGAGTTCTCCTTCAATTTGTAACGTATCAAAGGAAATTAATGTGTCAATCGTCATGTTAATAGTGCCTTCTATTGTGTTCTCTAGAGGAACAATTGCTTTATCCACTTTATACTCTCCAACGGCTTCAATGACATCTGGAATTGCATCGAACATATAGTATTCGACTTCATGCTTACTGAAATACTGTATAGCGGCTTCTTCTGAGAATGTCCCCTCTGGTCCAAGATATGCTACTTTCATATTATATATCTCCTTGAAGTTTATAGTCTGTCTTCCGTGGATGTGTACCGGTATTGCTTCCTCGAATTATCACCTAGGAGCGAGGAAGCTTGTCCTCGATACACGAAACATTATGATCTGATGTCGGCGAACGCTATGAGAGGTTCCAAATTCCAGCTAACTTTAACTATTTCCGTTAGTTGATGACCCTATTATGGTGTGGCCTAAGCTCTATTTAATCGCTCCAGTTGTTCTTGACTTAGCCGGATATCCAGAGAGCCTAAATTCTCACGCAGTTGGTCAGAGCTACTTGCAGCGATTAGTGATATTGTCGTCGGTGTGTTCTGCAGTAGCCAAGCAAGTACGACCTGATTCAACGTTCCCTCTGTCTCTACAGCCACCTCGTTCAGAATGCGCATTCTTGCTTGAACTCCCGGTCCTTCATACTGTTCCGGAATAGATACGTCCTGCCGCGTGTAGGCTCCATTAAGTAAAGGCGAGTGTGCAAGGAACGACAAGTCCTCATGACTCTCACAATATCTTAATAGCTCTTCATCCGCACTGATCTGCGGTCCAAAGTCCGCTCCCGGATTAGAATGAAGATACGTGTGCCGCTGTTGAATGCAGGAATACGAGGTCCAGTTATGATCACTACTGATCTTCTGCGCCGCTTGTATCCGAGAAACACTGTGATTACTGCATCCGAGCGCCCTTACCTTCCCCGCCCGAACGAGTCCATCCATCGTCTCCAGTGTCTCTTCCAGAGGAATATCCGCATCATCAACATGAGCATAATACAAATCAACATAATCAGTTCCAAGGCGTAGCAGACTTGCATCAATTGCTTGTTCAATAGCTTTACGGCCTAATCCTTCTTTATTCTCAAACCCGCCTCCTGGAAAAGTCGGTTGGGCTCCAACCTTCGTCCCCACAAACATACGAGCCCGGTTACCGCGCTCTTTCATCCATTGCCCAAGCAACAATTCACTTTCCCCACCAACGCATCCGTCATTCCAAAAGGCATAGTTATTGGACGTATCTAAAAAAGTCCCACCAGCATCCTGATATTGATCCAATAAACGATAGGATGTCTCTTTATTTGTCCGTGATCCGAAGTTTAAGCATCCTAGAGCTAACGCACTTACTTTCAATCCTGTATTGCCTAATGGCAGTTGTTGCACCATGCATTCCTCCTTTTAGATAGTGATTCGAACCTTAATCGTTTCATCTTACTCTTGATGCTGTCCAGCTTCCCATGATCTGTAATACGTAATCTTGTCCCGTAAAACGATCAAAGTATCTTGGAGATCCTTAACCTGCAAGAGCAGTTGTTGTTCGTGTTCCTCCAGCAGTTCCCTTCGTTGTCTAATACCCCCATCTCCTAGGCGCATCATATCCGCAAACCGCTGCATTTCGGTAATTGGCATTCCTGTAGAACGTAATCGCATAAGTAGCCTAATCCATTCAAGGTCATGCGCTTGATAAGAACGATGCCCGTTCGTTGCACGACAGATAGGTTCCATCAGACCGATCTTTTCGTAATATCGCAGAGTATGTACACTAAGACCCGTTCTGGCTGCAACCTGCTGAATGGATAATTCCATATTATTCATGAAGAGGCCTCCTCAATGATTTCAGTTTACAAGTTAGAGTTCACTCTAAGTCAACCCTGTAAATTAAATCGTAAAAGTTAAAATAACACCTGTTAGCTGTACATAGCTCATGAAATTATCAATAGCTCCAATTATTATCAATTATCCGATGGCTACAGTCATACTTGTAATGAGCAGTAACAATGACACAGGTGCCCAAATTCTTCTTTCCCATACACTCTTTGTAATCAAGTTCAGGAATGTTGCAATCACCGAATATGCTACAACAAACCAGATAGCTGATTTAGCAAACGAAGACCATGCAGGAAATATTAGTCCTGATTTACTTAGAATTATTGAGGCTATGAATATTAAAATAATGACTTGAATTAAGGCGGCTATACGCATAGCTGGTGGATATTTCCCCGGGAACTTCCCTCCCATTGAATAACTTCCCCAAGGCATTCCTGCCGCTAACGAAAACTGAAAAAGAATGATAATACCTATTAAACCACAGAATATTACGGCTGATATCAATACAAACATGTTCATACCCTCTTTCTAGGTACTTGATTATTTCCTAAGGCGGACCAAGGAGCGACAGATAAGCAGCTTAAATACGTTGTTAGGTGCAATATGTCTTCTTTATATTACTCATAAGTCATCTACTACTTCTTAATAAATCTATATCCTGTAATTTCAAATCCTAATTGTTTATAAAATTCATGTGCTCTTTTTCGTTCATCTTTAATTCCACTTGTAAGATATAAAGTATGAGAGCCATTGGATAGTGCCCAATCTTCAACAAATTTCATTAAATCTCTTCCTATTCCTCTACCTTGAAAATCTGTTTTGGTTACAAGAGCTAAAATGTGCGTTACCACGTCATCGCTTTCGTAACTCATTATTATATTAAGACCGATCATTCCTACAACTTTATTATTTATTACAGCTACAAAGGTCTTATAACATGGAATTGAATCAATCTTATCCATTCTTCTATTCATGTCATCAGAAGAAGTTGGATAGCCCAAATCTCCCATTAAACTAGCCAATTCTTTAACATCTGATGAACGATACTGACGGATTTGAATCATTACCTACCTCCAAGTTAATTTGATTGAAACTCTCTTTAAGCATAAGTTCGATTCCCAGTATATTACTCAGATCAAAATTACGGTGGGTGTAATTCTGCTGTTCGTGCCCTCCTCCAATTACTCCCTAGACCTTAATCATCGTTATAGTTATAGTTCTTCAAAATGTTCGACACTAGGAAATGGATCATAAAAGTGGTGTAATAATTTCTTCCATTCTTGATATTCTCTAGATCCTCGAAATCCAATGGTATGATCTTCAAGAGTCTCCCAGCGTACTAATAAAATATACTTATTCTTATCTTCTATGCACTTCTGCAATTCATGATTGATATAGCCTTTCATCTTGGAGATAATTCTAGAGGCTTCGTTAAAATTGAGTTCAAAATCGCTTGTAAATCCTGGTCTGACTTGCAACATAGCAACTTCAAGTATCATATTCTTTCTCCTTTATGCTTTTATATGGTTTTACATATTGCACGAATTGCAGATAACGTTTGCTATTTCCTGACGTTCAAGCGGCATCTACTAATCTCTTCATCAGAACCTATAAATAATTACTTCGGAGTAATGACCCCATAGTAGCAAACCTCTTCTCTTATATTCCAGGCTTTAAATAATTTATAGATTCTTTACATGCTTTAACTGCTACCTCTTGTGCATTCATCATTATTATCTCCTTTCTAAATTTCCCATAAGGAAGTATTAGCTAAGATTGACTGTTCAAGTTTATTTGTCTCAATCCACTTGAGATATTAATAGATCCTGTAGGAATTCGTTGTTGAACTAAACCGCTACGCGGTAGCTTTTCAAATCCTACAAACCTTTAGTGCCATTCACCAAGCCTTCCTTTATCATCTAGTGAAAAAGGAG
>NZ_JBNPWS010000058.1:0-8589 GCF_050433705.1 Paenibacillus sp. DS2015
AACCAGATTCTACGGAAGATAAAGATTCATAATTTTGCTCGATGTAGGGAATTTTCAACTGCTACTTTTGGGGATTATTAAGTTGGTGTTGACAAAACATTCCGTGTTTTTAAAGAGAAGTCAATGTTATGCTTTTTATTAAAGCAATTCCGTCTTCAATAGAAAATCTATAATGCCTCTTAATTTGTTAATGAATATTTGTAGGGTATAATAATATTGGAAATAACATACATACTTTAATTGTATTTGGCGACTTTATGATTAGTGGTTTTTTCCGGGAAGCTTCATCTACATTATTACATACGGTCTCCGACCATACCTTAACCACTCAGATTATGAAATTCTCCGTATTTGATTACCTAGATTATTTATCCTTAGGGTTTGCAGGAACAGTCAGAGGTACATTTCTAGATATCCACTGTATGTACAGCATGGACCAAATATTGGCAGCGTTTGGCTACTGGAGTGAGGATAAAGCACCCAACTTCCGCGAAGGCGTGAAATCTGAGGAAATCTTTGAGAAGAGAAGGCGGGTCTATGAAGCGATAAAGGATTCGGAATCACACGACGGGATATTCTATAGGAAAGAAGCATGGAGGATACGGCCAACTATATAAATAAGAAAGCCTCCTTTTCACGGGAGGCTTTAGCAGCGAATAGTTACTCGCTGACAATCTGTTGTTAAGGTTTTGTATGATGATGAGAATCCTATCAAATAATTGACGGAATAGAAGGCAGAATGAACTAGAGCCAATATAAAAGTTTCAGTTCGTTCGGAATGTTTATCTATTTTCTTTTTGTTAGTATCATAAATGATGATAAGATAATCACTAAGGCTGCTCCTAATTGCCATACTTCGAAACCGGTAATCATAAATGCAATTATACTAATGATACAGAGAATAATAGCAATTTTCATGTTCACTTTCATGTGATTCCCTCCCAAGTTTATTTTATAATTTCACCTTACTATAAGAACTCATATGTGGGTTGTCATTTAATAATTCTATAATTTTTTATCAGCTTTTCTAAGATACTATTTCGGCGACTATATAAGTATTTAATTGAAATACTAAGAGTAAGTATGAATAGAGCAATATAAAATATTGAAATAAGATATAAGTTACTTGATAAGTATTGATTCACCAATATTCCTACCAGACAAACTAAACCCACAAAAAGCGAGTTCACAACATGAAATGAGGTAATTGCAGTCCGTCCTTTAAATAACTGTTGTTCGTCAGTCCAAAGAAATATAGGGAAGAGTATGTCAAATATGACACCAAGTAGTACACCGTTCAAGGAAATTATAACTGAAAGGAGAAACCACAGAAACAAAGCCGTTACAGGTACATTCAGAAATTGGTAGATTATATAACAATATAAACCTATTGTAGGTGAAAATATAATCCACGATGTTAAGATTTTGGCTAATAAAAGACTCCTTTCGGATATAGGCAGTATACTTTTAATAAAAAGATCACTTTTTTCACGAGAGAATGAAGAAATAGCAATAGGATTCCATCCTATCGTCCATACTGAAAATCCAACCAAAAGTATAAACGTTAGGGTTAAATGATTTTCAATGAAAAGTTGAATACCCTCCAACTGTTTATTTAGAATAAAAACTAAAATACATAAAAATGGGAGAAGCATTGCACCAACCAAGCTTTTTATAAATAAGACAGGTCTTCTAAACAATACTTTAAATTCTTGTATGATTAATGACGGTACTTCTTTTCTAGTATATAGATGAATAGAGTATTCATTTGTATTAGATTGAACTCTGCTTTTCTTTTGTGCAGATGAATTATAGGTGTAAATATTAGCTCCAACACATATTGATATATATAAGAATAAACACGAAAGAAAAAGATAAGAGATGGTTGTGATTAGAGTCAAAGTTGTATGTTCTAAATGTTTGAATATATAACTTATTAATATACTGGGTGGATAATAATAAGTACTAGTGATATCGAATGTCATTTTTCCGAAAATCCTATTGATAATACCGTATTGTTGTATGAGAAAGAATGTGGCGGCCAGTCCAATGATAACAAGTAAGAAAGAAAGGAATTTTTTATAAAAATTAACCGTCTTCTTGTTGATGTTTAATAATCGCATACCGACCATTATGATCAACATATTAACGGAACTTGGAATAATAGGTATAGTAGCTATTATAGCTACTACAACGAAGTAAAAGTCCATGGGAGGGTGGTGAATTACTCCAATATACCAAATGATAGGAGTATAAAGCATTGATAACAGAAAATACTCCGATAAGAATAAGATGAACAACTTTGAAACAATAAGATCTCTGTTCTTAATAGGCAGATGGAAATAGGAAGTAATATCAGTTGAAAAAAAGAACATTGAAACTATTGGCATAAAACTAAGAATAAATATAAGTAGGCTTGAAACCATAAACATCAAAGCCATAATTAGACCTAGACTCGTATCTTCTCCAAAAGTCGCATGAAGAAATCGAATGAAATCTTCGATGAATATAAAATATAATATATAAAAGTACATAATGCCTATTATTCGAATATAAAGTGATTTGCGAGATTGAACTGTTGACCTGAAATTGACGAGCAACATATGTTTAATCAGTGTCATTATCATTTTTAGTTAACTCCATGAATAATTTTTCTAATGATACTTCGCTTTGCATTGCATTTCTTACTTCTTGCATAACGCCATCAAATATCTTTACGCCGTTATTAATGATCCCTATTTTGTCACAAATATGTTCTGCTGTTTCTAGCATATGCGTTGAGAATAGAACTGCATTCCCTTTCTCAGCGTGTTCCCTCATTAACTCTTTTAATGTGAATACTGCCTTTGGATCCAAGCCATTTAATGGTTCATCCAGAACCCATACTCTGGGGTTATGTAATAAGGAGCCCATGATTTGAATTTTTTTTCTCATTCCATGGGAATAGTTCTGAATGAAGTCCTCTAATGCATGTAACATATTGAACTTTGTGGCTAATGTCATTATAGTGTTCACACACCGCTCTTGGGGAACGGCATAAACATCTTTAAGAAAATTTAAGTACTCGATACCCTTTAAATGTAAGAAAAAGTTTGGCGTATCAGGGACATAACCTAAGCTTTGCTTGGCTTTAATAGTATTATATTTAATATCAAAGTTGTTTATCGTAATACTACCAAAGTCGACTGGATACATCCCAGTGATTAATTTAATTGTTGTTGATTTGCCTGCCCCATTAGGTCCTAGAAAACCGTATATTTCTCCTGGTAGTACTCTTAAAGATAAATTATCCACTGCTGTGTCCAACTTATTGTATTGCTTCGTGACTCCTTCTATATTCAGCATGTTTTAATACTTCCTCCTTTATTGAGAAATAGGTTCTTTTAGTTGGTCTTCGATAACACCATCCTCAACTTTCAGAATAATATCTGCTAAATTACTGATGTGCTTCTCGTGAGAGATTAGAATACATGTTTTACTTTTAAAAATACTATTAATAGCATCTTTCAAAAGTGATTGAGAACTTATATCCATATTAGAAGTAGCTTCATCAAAAATTAATACATCAGGGTCTTTTGCAATCGCCCTTAGAACAGCAATCTTTTGTTTTTGCCCTCCAGACAAATTATTCCCTTTTTCACCAATAGTGGTGGAATAAGGGTCGATATCATCAAATATCTTGTCGTTAAAAATTTTTAAAAGTTCTTCAAGTTTTGCATTGGTGATTTCAGGATTTGCCATTTTGATATTGTCCATGAGGGTACCTGAGAATAAAATAATATTCTGAGAAACAATTCCTATTCGATCTCTTAATGTTTTTATATTGATTTTATTTATATTTATACCATTTATGTTAATTTCACCCTCGTAATTAGTATAAAGACCTAATAGTAGTTTAACAATAGTCGATTTTCCAGATCCGTTAATGCCCTCAAAAGCAACTTTATCGCCTTTTTTCAGAGTGAAGTTAATATTTTTTAATGTCTGATCCTTACTGCCATCATAGTTAAAGGAAATATTTTTAAATTCTATAGTTTCTATGTTATTAATATTATGTCCTGATCGGTTGACTTCGGTATCTAATTTAAAAATTCCAACTATTCTTTGTAATGCAACAATACTTGGTTGAATGGTCATACTGAATGTAGAAAGTAATTGAACGGGTGCATATAACATTAAAACATATTGAGTTAATGCCATGTAATCTCCAATAGATAACTTTTTCTTCACAATTAGAATTCCTATAATTAATATTATAAGTATCTGAGAAAAATTCATTAGAAAAGAAACACCTTGGGTTCCAATTGCAGCGAATTTACCTCTGTTGATGGTTTCTTTAGTAATTTTATTTATACGTTTAGTTAGATCTTCAAATGTACTTTGCTCATTGTTTAATTGTTTTAGTTCTTGTATTCCTTCAATTGATTCTTGTAGCTTTCCTTTAGTTGTTGCAGTAACTTCATAGAGTTCTTTAGAACTAGAATGAATTCTTTTTAGGGATATACGTGATAGAAAATAAAATAAGGGTAAAAAGACTAAAGAAACGACTCCCAGAATCCAACTTTTATTAAGGATAAATATTAGTGCTCCAATAGCAGTTATTAATGATGCAAAAAAGTCAATTATAGCCGAAGAAAACAAGATTGATAATGAATCAGTTTCGTCTATTCTAGAAAGAATATAACCTTTCTTGTTTTTGTCAAAATAACTCATTGGTAAACGAAGCAGATGAGAGTAAAGATCTTTTTTTATTGACATTGTAAATAAAACGGAGGATTTGGTGTGTAAAATATTACTATAGTAGCTAATGATAAATTTGAAAAAATATAGACCTATTAGTAATAAACAAAAGTTAACAATAGTAGTAATCTCGCCAGGAACTATACCATAGTCAAAAACTTGTTTCGTAATATAGGGCATGATTAGATTAATACCACTCGATAATAAGGATAATAAAATTATTGCAACAATTAATGTTTTGAACTTTATTAGGTATTTTAAAATAAACTTAATATTATCCATATTGATTAGTTCCTCCATAATAGGATATTTGGATATTTTTATACATTCGAATCGAAGAATGTATTCCCACGATTAAAGATCTAAGAAATCAATTGAATAGAAGTATTGAATTTAGCATGTACTGTGGTTTTAGGGGTCTTGATCGAATTCCAAGTGAAGCTTCATTTACACGGCCCATTCAAAAGTTACAAAGATCCCAAGTCTCTCATTATTAAAATACACGCAACCAAAAGAATGAGAGAGAACAAATTAACTGCCTAGCCCTCATTCTCGAAAAAATGAAGTCGTTAATATTCGGTTGTCTGAGTATGGAGAAGATGATTTATGAAATTGACTCGCCTATGTAACAAATATCTTTTTTATAATAATCATTAGTTAATTGGTCTTCTAATGATCTGCAATCTACACAAGAAAATCTGAATTTACAATGTTGGCAAGTCTCTATTTTCTCTAATGAAAAACGCCAGAACGTATCCAATGTTTCTACAGTATCAAATAAATCAATAAAATTATCACGGTTTAAGTCCAATAGTATGTGATTTGTCATAGTAGGGCAGGGGGAAATCTTCCTGTCAGATGTGACGGCGATAATACCATTTAAACAAGGATGCAAATCTTTATTTAGACTGAAATTAGAAGAAAGTCTCTCAGAAAAATTAATTTTCGAATACTTTTGGAGATCGGATTGCTCATCTATAACAATACTTATTGATATAGTTTTAAAATTGTAGTTTTTTAATTTTTCTAAAGAAATCTCATGCTGCTGGGGAGTTGGATCATCAAATAAAATGTTTCCAAAATAATCTATATTATTAATTGAAAGTTCATTTAAAAACTCACGTAGGTAAGTTAATTTGATATCTAATTCTTTCTCATATT
Organism: Paenibacillus sp. DS2015; assembly: GCF_050433705.1. NCBI lineage: Bacteria > Bacillati > Bacillota > Bacilli > Caryophanales > Paenibacillaceae > Paenibacillus > Paenibacillus sp. DS2015. Next base: position 5,902 of record NZ_JBNPWS010000058.1, read on the forward strand.
TATTTGTAGAATTGAATACGATAAGTGGATTTATTTTATACTTAATAAAGGATTTTACATATTTATCATCTATTAATTCACCATTTGTTTTCACAATTATTTGCAAATTTTCACTTGCATGTTCTCGCGTATACTTTAAAAGTTCTAATATTTGATTTTCTTTTATTAATGGGTCGCCACCATGAAATATCAAAGTGCTAACGGGTGTTTGCAAAATTTCATTAAGGATATTGCGGTAGAACTCCAAGTCAATCTCTTCAGAAATAACTTTAGGTTTTGTACAGGTTAAGCAGCTGAAAAGCTTAAGACTTTCACAGTTTTCACATTCTTTAGTACAGCTAGTAGGGAGTTCTATGTAGCAAGTAGTAAGGTCTAAATTAGTTGATGATTTTGCATGTCCAATTCTCGAATATTCTTCGACGTAATGATGTTCAGAAATTTCTGCGATTTCGGAAGTTATCAGTTGTTCAAAAAAGCTAAGAACTACTTTCTCTTCAAATTTCATTTTAATTTCTGATATTGGCGTGCCACGTTTAATTTCCCTTAGTATTTCAGTGTGTATTAAGTCGATTGAGTAATAGTCCTTATTGGATAAGTTGTATATTATGGAACCATTTTCTCCGAAGACAACTACACTATTATTTTTTAGAATTAAATAATTCATAAGTAACCCTCCCTTTTTAAGAATTTAAATTAGGTAATAATTTATTAGCATCAATTCCGTTTTCTAACATATTCCATATATTTCCGAATTCAGTCTGGATGCCAGTTCTCATATTATGGCAGTCCGGCGTCATGTTTATTTTGTCGAAATTCCCATTTTCATCGATCACTCCTGGGTAACATAACTCACATAGACTTTGGATCGGACAATTTACACAATCTTCAGCAACTTTCTTTTGATAATCTTCTAGCATATCTGAAATTAAAGGAATACTTAGCCAATCATCAATGTTCCCTATGGGTCTACTTTGGTTTATTCTTTCACAAACATGAAGGTTACCGGTCGAATCTACAGCTATCTTATCTCCAGGTACGCATGCTCCGGTAAAGGGGAGAAATTGAGGTCTTCTTTGGTTGAAAGGGATGTTATTCGATCTATTCAAAATGCTGAATATAGGAATGCTGAACAGAATGTTTAAAAACTCTTCTGTTTCCTTAATATCTAATGTTTGTATTTGCAAAATATAAATCTCTCTTAATTCCTCTAATGAATTTATAAAACGTGTTCTATCTTCAGATGAATATCGTTGATACCAATCAGTAAATGATGCGCCGATTTGTGATATTCTAGCTATTTTAGGTAACATATGTCGGTTGTTTTTGAAGAAATCTCTCATTCTCAAAAGATCTGTTCCTGTATCGATTGTTATTAATATTTGACAATATTCCTTATAGTAATCTGGGTATAACTCTTGGATTTTTTTCATATTTTTTAGAACGATATCGTAAGTACCTGAGCCATCTCCGTAAACTCTTAGTCGATCATTCTCTTGTTTATCGCCATTTAAGCTTATTGATAAAATAAACTTATTCCTAGCGAAAAAATGTATTTTATCATCATTCAATAAGGTAGCATTTGTAGTGGTAGAAAATAAAATTTTATTCTTATAAATCTCTTCTGAAAAAGCAATAACTTCTTTTATTAGTTTGAAATTTAATAGAGACTCTCCTCCATAAAATGCTATAAGGGGATTGTCAAAGAGATGTTTAGATTTTCTTAATTTAAAATGATATAAATATTGTTCTACTGCCTTTTTTGCTATACTGATATCCATAAAATCTGTATTGTGTGTTCTTTGATTGCTATAATTACCAGAATATATACAATACTCACATCGTATGTTGCACGACTCTGTAGTTAATAGGATAAGCTGATTTCCTCCATTACTTTCTAAATAACTTGTTAACTCTTCTTTATTTATCGAAATATCTTGCGGTTTGGAATTTCCAAACATAAACTTATTGTTTTCTTTATTTTCTTGAAACCTAACATTCCCAGAATAGTCATCATAATAATATGAATTCCCTTTTTTTGTTGTGAAAAAAAATCCTCTATCACTCATTTATATTATTCCTCCTCATTACCTATTTGATTTGGGGAAAATAAAAACAAGATATGTACACAAACAATAAATAATTATGTACATATCTTTCTGTTCGGATTTCTGATGTTACACTAAACTAGCATAATAGAATGAGCCAGTAACAATTGCTAGAGCTACGGGTCCTGTTGCAGCACCTACTGCACATGCTACATAACAAGGACCAGCACATTTAATTGAACAAGACCAACCGCTATCGTACGGAGTTACTGAATTTAACTGTTCCATATTTTCCACCTCCTTCCAGTAAAATAATTACATACACTGGAAAGTTAATCCATATAATTTACAACAATTCACAAATATGACATTAAAGTGTTAAGATTTCAAGAACTTTTAAGCTCACTATATTCTACTAGTGTGAATCATTAGAAATATAGTATTAGCATATTGATTAACAGAGTGTTGAAGAATGTGTGAAATATTATAATTTTATCAAATAATGTATATTAAACATAAACTCCATCGCAAAAGAGGTAACTTCATGAAACACTTTGGATTGGTTGCGCAGTTGCCCGAAAAAAAGGCCTTCATAACGACGGTATGAAGGCTACCACGATCGTGAACATATGAGCAGAAAAGT
>NZ_JBNPWS010000059.1:0-8237 GCF_050433705.1 Paenibacillus sp. DS2015
GACCATATATTTCTCTCCCCTCGGAGAGTATGTCGGCTAATTATGGGGAATTTTCAACTGCTGATATTAGGTATTTTACAATTGATGTTCACAATAGACTCTTACATGACTTGAAACCAGAGAGTATGACTAATAACTTAAATAAATTTGATTTTCTTGATCATATTATAGATGATGATGGTTTAGTTATAAAAGCACATGAAGGTGGAGGTTGGGGAGTTGCCGAGGAAATAACACAACTATTAAATTCAAGTGATTTGCCTTATAAGACAATAAGACACCAACAATCTCGATTTGATGGGGGAGCATCTGGAGGATTTGAAGAAATAATCATATTTATTGGTGCATCAGCTGTTTCGGGAATCACATGGGATGTCATAAAAGGAATTTTGACTAGCCAATTTGGTCCTGAACTTGATAATTTTAGGGCATCACATATTGATGGATTAAGATTTAAACAACTTAGAAAAAATATAGCAGAAAGAGTTGTCGAAGATCATAAGGATATTGTTCTTATCGATTTTTATAAACAAGAAAGTGAAATTATTTGTGAGTTTAAAGTTTATGGTATTTTTGAGAAAACTATAACAGTGTTATGCGATTCTGAATATAGGATTAAAGAATTAAAGTTAGAAAGAAAGTAAATCCCCCTAACAAAATATTGACGCTTTAGGCCATTCAGCCCTTGGTCGGTCAGAAGTATTTCGGGAAGAGGGAGCAGGCGAACACATCCACACCGACTAACTGCGCTTGCGCAGTTAGTCGGTGCTACAAAAACCTCCTTTTTCATTAGATGATAAAGGAAGGTTTAGGAATTGGCAGTGAGAGATTGTGAGATCTGAAAAGCTACCGCGTAGCGGTTTAGTTCAACACGATATTCGCGCGGCGGGCCATTCGGCCCTTGATTTGTCAGAGGTATTTTCAATGAAGAGTAATCAGACAGATACATGCATTCCCCTAAGATAATAGCTATCCAAAGGAAATGGACGTCGCGATTATCTCTATAAAACAATGCCAAGAGCAGTCTAGACTAGACTCTCTTGGCATTGTTTTTTTGTTATCTAATGAAATAGGCATGAGTTATTTTATAGGTCTAATATATTAATTAAGTATACTTTTTGTCAAAGTATATCGATTTAAGAATACTTTTAAAATATATTATAGGCGAAGTTAAAATATAATTGATCGAGGAGGTTGTTTATGTCACGTTTGCGTGGAATATCGACTATGGTTGCATTGGTCATGTTGCTTCAGCTAGTTCTTGCTGCTGTAGTCTCGGCTGGAGCCTATGATCCTGGGCTTCATGAATCGGAGCATGTTACAACAGGAGAGGATTTATTTCCTGCTCTAATCATTAATGATTTCAATACACAGGAGGATGCATCAGCCTGGAAAGCAGGCACGAATACGAAGGAGGTTAAATTTGTAACGAGCATCCAGAATGGACCCAATGGACCTTATGAGGGTGCCGGAGCGCTAGAGCAGATTCCGAATAATGTGAAGGTGTATGAATGGCGGACGATTTATCGGGATTTCGATCAGCGCTCGATCTTTTCTCTTATCGTTATTTAGCATTTGCGGGCAATAGCAGTCTGCCGACTATGTTCTAAAGATCAATTTATATAGCGGTGACGATGTTTTTGAAAGCGTTACCACGATTCGTCCGGATAGCTGGAAACGAGTGTTCATCAAGCTGGATGAATGGGCTGGACGCAATGCTGTGACGAAGATGGAGATCTCTTTTATGCAAAACTATGATCTTGCTGAAACAGCGCCAGGTCAACCAGGCTATGACTATTGGAATGGTCACTTCCAGATCGATTATATTAGCGCAACGAATGCAATAGACTTCAGCTTCAATGCTGAGGGAGAAAAGGAAGGCTTTACTGCTTCTACTGGAACGTTGGGAGGAACAGGCGGGGAACTGGTCTATGAATGGGATGGACAGGAGGGTCTGCTGGAGTCACCGACATTAATGCTGGACACAGCTAAACGCAATGGCATGTCGTTGACCATGACGAATGGTTCAGGCTCCTCGGAAGTTCTCATACAGTGGCGAACGGGGGATGGCATTTGGAGTGAAGACAATATGAAACGCTTCACCATTCCGACGGAAGGAAAATTTACGCAGAACTTTAACTTCTCAGATCAGACAAGCTGGAATGGGGAGATTACTGCATTTCGAATCATTCCGCAAGCTGCTTCAGGAACATTGAAGGTAGATCAAATACGCTTTAAGCAATTTGCTCAGCTTGAGAAGCCTTACGATGGAAACACACAAGCACGTATTGAAGGCGGAGGATTAGTCATCGAAGGTACGTTGAATCAGGCTTTCGTAGAGGCTCATCCTTCGGAGCAACTGTACTTGATTGAATTGGCTACTTATGAGGATGCGAAGTCGGTGCTTGGGGCGAAGTCAGCGATCGCAGAAGCTAATCTTGCACAATCATTCCGGTTCGAAATTGGGTTAACCGATGCTGAACGCAGTCGGCTTTACTCTAAGTTCGTCGTTGCGGCTCGTACAGCCGAGGGCGAATATGTAGCCATTGATGCTCCTCAGTATGTAACGAATGCAGAGGTGATGGCTGGCAATACAGAGCCATTCCCGCAAGCACAAAGCAGTAAGGGGCTTCAGGTGCAAATGACTGGAGATGCCCAGGAGCTTGGCATCAGCCACGCAGCACTGAACGTTGCCTATAACGAGCTTATGTACAAAGCTAATATTCACCCTGACAATACGATCGCTTACGAGATCGAGGGTGAGACCTATTACTTCCGCAAGGATAAGATTGAACGGATAGATAACGAGATTAAGAGCATGTCTGACAATGGCATACTCGTATCACTCATCCTGATTATGTATAACTCAAAGGATCCCGAATCAGCGAATGAATATTTAATTCACCCAGATTCGGAATGACGCAACGACAACGCAATCATTTGACACCAAACGCATTACCTTCAAGAATCTAGAAGTTCTCGTAGATTACATGAAGCAGTCTGATTATTTATTTGATGGTGCGATGCGCCGAATTATTTTATCCGAGCAAGGTTTCCACAGCTTGAGCAACTCTGCCGCTGATCAAGAGATTCAGGCAGCAGCTTACGCCTATGCCTATTACAAGGTTAAATTCTTGGATGGTATTGATGCTTTTATTCTCCATCGTCACGTTGATCATGGACAAGGAGGGGGCTTGAACCTCGGTCTATGGACGCATACACCAAATTCAGTTATCGTTCCTGATCAACATAAGGCCAGTTATGATGTATTCAAATATATCGATACCAGCCGATCACTCCAGGAGACGGCATTCGCCAAAGCGATCATCGGCATTAATGATTGGAAAGAAGTTATTCCGAATTTCGACCCTTCCAAGCTAAATGATCGGTCGGAGCCTGTTTTAACTGGATTGGATTTTATCCGAAAAACAGAGAAAAGCAGCAATGAAGGCAGCTTTGAATCCAGTACAGATGGCTATGAGGCGTCTGATGAAGTCAGCTCTGTAGCCCGTGTTACAGGCGAGGCTTCCTGAAGGCTACAATAAACAGTTCTTTGGGCATAAATTGGGCGGGCGTGCAGAAGACCTATGAGCAGCCAATCGATGTGAAGAAAACACCTTATTTCACAGCTGCGCTCAAGCTCCCAAATGCGGATCCACAGAAAGACTATTACGCGAAGTTCATTGTCTATAGCGGATTTGAAAGTGTAGAGGGATTAGCGAAGCTTGATCCGACTACTGGCTGGCAGCAGCTAGCGCTTCCGCTTGATAAATGGAAGGGTGAGCTGTACATTGATGAGGCAACTTTCGCTAAGAAGGTAACGGAGAATAAAGATTACGTCAATTTTGAAGTAAGCGCGAACCAGCTGTCCCAGAAGCTAGAAGTCGGCTCACAGATTTCTGTGACCGTCACGAATAATAGTTCTGACAAGCTTAATAAGAAGCTCATAGTGGATACAAGCAAGGAGCTTCAATATTCTCCAAGCAGTATTTCATTAGATGGTCTTAAAACAGGACAAAGCAAGACGGTTACGCTGAAAGTTACGAAATATATACCGAAAGATGGGGTAGAGCCTAAGTTAACGTTGAAGTATGAATCAAGAAGCTTCCAGTTTCCGCTGCAAGATAAAGATCCTGTAGTTGTACCTAGTGGTATGCTGTATAGCTTCGAGGATGGTGTGCAAGGCTGGACAGCAGGTGGAAATGTGGCAAGTGTCTCGGCTGTTCAATCCTTCGCTAATGGACCAACTATGCCCAATGAAGGCAATTATGCACTAGCTGCTGTATCACAACCTGCTGCTGCAGATGCTTGGAAGACGTTGGCGGTAACCACTGCTGCACCGGTTGATCTAACTGCTTCGCCTGTGTTCTATTACCACATCAATTCCTATGGGGGAGTGCCTAACGCGACCTACGAGACAAAAGTGTTACTCAAAAGCGGGACAGAAGTGTTTACACATACAGCAGCTATGTCGCCAGATCAGTGGAATAGAATTGCAGTCGATACCTCGGAGTGGGCACATCACAGCTCGATCGATGGTATTGAGATTTCATTCCGCGTAGTAGGCAATGCAATGGCATGGGCTCCGCAATTCCAAATTGATAACATTGGCAGCGAGCAATAAAAAAAAGCAGCGGTGCTCTGTGGTCGTATTCGCAGAATACCGCTGCAACTATAATACTGAGAGGACAAATGAGGATGAATATATTTACTGGAAAGAGATGGATGCCTGGGATGGTGATTGCTAGTTTACTGGTGACACTGTTTCCAGCAGCTCATCAGAAGGATATAGTTCAGGCTGCAAGCTCGGTAGCATCAACAAGAATTCATACGATTAATCATGCAACAGGATCAATAAAGTTTAATCCGAACTTTGGCGGCTCCATTGTGAGTGCCACTAAGAATGGCACTGAGCTGGTGGACAACATAGATTATGGACGCCTATGGCAGATGGCATTAGGTATTGAGAATGATCCAACGCAAGCGAGCTCTAACGGAATCCAGCAGAATCGTATCTATGTACCAGGACAAGAGTTCTCTCAAATTTATCAGTATTATGGGCAAGAGCTGGTTGCCTCAACGACGCAATACAAGGTTCGACTGAAAGCTCCGATGTGGATTTCCACAACGAATCAATTAGGCGATCAGGAGCTGCGTTGGACGGGGAATTTCACCAATCCCTCCTTTCATGTATTCAAATCCGCAGGGCATACGACCGTATGGCCGCAAAATGTACAGAATGGCACCAACTATCAATTTTATGGAGGCAGGGTGGCTGCGAAAATCAACGTTAAAATAACGAGCGATGGAGGCAATGCCACGAATTGGGCAGGACTGCAGTTCAGACAAAACAATGCGACTGATTCTGTATCGAACAGCGGATATTTAGCATTGCTGCGGGCGAACGGGACATTACAGCTATTAAAGGGGGCAACCTTGCTTGGGTCTTACAATTTAGGCAAGAGTGCAGTTAATACCGACTATCAATTAGAAGTGAGAACGCAAGGCTCGAATTTGCAGGTGTGGCTGGATGATGTAAAGCGTATTGAAGTGAATGATAGTACGTATAGCGGTAATTATGCTGCCTTTGCTAATTTTGGAACGGATGTAACCTGGCAGAACATTGCTTTTTACGATACTGGAATTGAATTAGAATGGACGGTCACCTATAACGCTGCAACGAACAGATTTACGATGAATAGCAAGGTATACAACCTCTCGAGTGTAGCACGACCGATTCAAGGCGATTTTGTTCAGTTGCCAGTGTTTTTTATGAATAGACCTTCAGATGCTAGTCTGAATGATATTTACTACCGTACGACCGCATCTGGCTCTTGGACAAAATATTTGGGCGCGGACCGGCACTGGGGAGCTTTACCAAGCAGTTCAAATTATGCTTATGAGCTGCTGATCGGAAATGATGATCCTGTGAACGGATATGCATTAGTACTTAGAACGACGGCAACTGGTGCAACGGATCAATACCGACTGTTTAATCAAACAGGGAGCAATATATTTGGTATAGCTATGCAGAAGGATGTCGATGCAGGAACATACGAGGCGGTATTGGGACCATCGGCATCACCAGCAAGGGATATAACGACCGAATTTTATATTCATTAATCATTCTGGCAGTGTGTATACTGCGACAGGATACGAAAGGGACTGTTATGCCTAGACTAGGGCAAGCAGTGCCTTTTTTGAAAAAGGAATATTTAGACAATCATACCGGAGTTAATTCGAGTATATTTAGTTGAAATTAAATTAAACTAAGTATATTATGGAATAAATAAAGAATACTTTGATTAGCGAAAATTGAAACATATAATAGTAACTTTGATCATCAATTGTGAAGCTTTTGTTATATGAATTGAGTTGGCATTTAATTCGAGGGGAGGCAATTAGGATGTATGATAAAGATGATCTCTATTTAGTCGATCAATGGGGAGGGGTTGACGGGCTTGGAAGAGAGTTGCCATCCAGGGATGAAGTTGGCCCGATACGCCCTGATCGTTACGTAGGTCTATTTTATTTTCTTTGGCTGGGACAGCATGGGACATCAGGTCCCTATGACAACACCCAGATCATTGCTAATTGGCCAGAGGCTGTCCATGACCCGGAGCATCCGGCATGGGGTCCTCCGAGCTCATTTCACTTTTGGGGAGAACCCTTATATGGCTATTACTTAAATGATGATGCATGGGTGCTTCGCAAGCATGTACAAATGCTGACAAGCTCCGGTGTGGACTTTGTTGTGTTTGATACGACAAACCAAGCTATTTACAAGGAAGTTTATGATGTTCTGTTCCAGATCATGGACGAAATTCAAAGTCAGGGCTTCAAAGTGCCTCAATTTGTTTTCTACACGAACACGGAATCGGGCAAGACCGTCTCGGACATTTATGAGGATATCTATAAGTCAGGTCGTTACGAGCACTTATGGTTTCGATGGGAAGGAAAGCCTCTAATCATTGGTAATCCCGATGAATGTAATGAAGAGCAACAGAAATTCTTTACATTCCGTCTGAATCAATGGCCTAATGAAGACGCGAAGACGAATGGGTTCCCTTGGATTGAGTTTCAACGTCCGCAGCGTGTTTTTTATAACGATGAAGGTCAGAAGGAAATCATTAATGTCTCTGTCGCACAGCATCCGAGTGTTGCCATGAGCGATACGCCTTTTTACGGGTATGGTGATAATTGGGGTAGAGATTATTATGAAGGAATGGAGCCAGTGGAATCTGGCGCATCATTGGATACGATAAATCAAGGGATGAATATCGCAGAGCAATGGGAGTTCGCGCTTAAGGAAGATCCGCAGATTGTATTCGTTACAGGGTGGAATGAATGGATCGCTATGCGGTTACCGGGATCTAAAGAGCATCCTGTGTTGTTCGTTGATCAAGCGACGTTGAACTTCAGTAGAGACATCGAACCCATGAAGGGCGGGTATGGTGATCATTACTACATGCAATTAATCAGTTATGTTCGTCGCTTTAAGGGAATGTCGGAGCAAGGCAGCAGCAGCTTCCAATTGGAAAGGCCAATCTTGATGGCTCCTGATTTCAGTGAATGGCAGCAAATTATTCAGCAGTACAGAGATTTTGCTGGAGATACAGTCGATCGTGACCATCCTGGTTATGGAGATCTTCATTATACGAATGAAACAGGAAGAAATGATTTTGTTACGCTAAAAGCGGCGCATACCGATGAAAGTATTTACTTTTATGCACAAACGAAGGAATCCATTACGCCTTACACAGACCACCATTGGATGATGCTGCTTATCCGTGTTAGAACGGAGAGCGACAAGGGATGGGAAGGCTATCAATATATCATTAATAGGAACGTTACAAGTGAATCAACAACTTGGTTGGAGCGAAGTGCAGGCGGTTGGAATTGGCAGCCAATAGGAGAAGTGCGATATGCCTACAAAGGGAATGAGTTGCATCTTGAGCTTCCGCTTATTTTACTCAGAATGGATGAGATGACTGAGGAAATTTGGTTAGAGTTTAAGTGGGTAGATCATATGCAGAATGACGGTGAAATTACAGACTTTCTTCAATATGGCGATGTAGCGCCTGAAGGAAGATTGAACTATATATATAAATTTGTGAAATAAACATAGAGTCAATTATTTACTAACTCAACTTTCGCAGCTCAAATCTTTAAACAAACCCTTGATATAGCTGGGTAAACTAGCGATCCAATCCTGTAGTTGACAAAAAACAGACGTT
>NZ_JBNPWS010000060.1:0-7681 GCF_050433705.1 Paenibacillus sp. DS2015
TCTGCTCATATGTTCACGATCGTGGTAGCCTTCATACCGTCGTTATGAAGGCCTTTTTTTCGGGCAACTGCGCAACCAATCCAAAGTGTTATATGAAGGTGCTGACTTCATCGAATCTTCTCACTGAGGTTCTTCTCCATACAATAAAAAGGCAATGATCTTCTGGGAAACCAAACTTCTCCGCGCAATTCATATCCTAATTTTTTGTAGAAGTCAATAGCTCTTTGGTTATCACTATAAACATCTAAGCGAACAGAAGTATATAGCTCTTGCCGACTCTTACCATGAACAAACTGTATCAGTTTCTTTGCAATCCCTTGGCCCTGATATTTAGGTCTAATTGATAGTCTATGAATAACTATGTTTCTTCCGTCTTTATGCTTCCAATCAACCGACTTGTATTCCTCTATCTCCATTTCATCATATGAGACTACTCCGGCAATTTCTTCATCATGTTTAAGTATAAAAATACTTTGGTTCTGTATATCTTCTTCGATCACTTCCTTATTTGGATAGATATCATCCCATTGTTTAATTCCTTGAGCATCCAAGTCAAATCTACATTCTTGAAATATTTCAAAAATTGTATGTATATCCGTTTTTTCCGGTCGGATAATCGACATCATTTTCATCCCTTCTAGTTTGAATTATGCACTTTCAGCACTTTCATATAACGTTTCGCATTTCAGACGTCCGAATGGCTTAAGGACCGTAGGTCCGGGTGGCTTCGCCACTTAGCCAGTTGGATGTGTCGCCTGATTCACTTCTCAGAAATCCATCTAGGCGACCTAGGAGCGTATGCGACGAAGCTAAAATGCATTGTTATCGGATGTCAATGCCTTCTTCGATATCACTTTCTATCCTTGTTGATCTATTAGATGACCATTTCTACCAAGCGCCCTGACACTGTCACCATTGCTCACAGAAAAATAGTATCTTCCATTATTAGAGGTAATAATCCGTGCTTCTACATAGTGTTCTTCCGATTTATCTTTAACTTCAACTTTCACAACATCGGCATCATTCACTTCACCATACGTAACATCTATTCTTCGCAATTTATTTCCTTGATTATCATGTTGATATAGATTCTCATGATAAAGAGTGAAATTCTTATTTTCATAATGAGTCCACCCATTCGGACCAACATTCTCCCACCCTTCATCATCATTCCCCTCGAAGAATGCGACAGCTAATGCATGGTAATCAGCAAATGGTAATTCTTTTTTATCTGGTTCGATTAAATACATTACAATAGTAACTCCATTAACCTTCTCGGTATAAACAACAGTATCAACTGAATACGGTATTCCCTTTTCCAACGCTTCATCAAAAGAATCAAACTTTCCAAATTCATAATCAGAGTTATATACTTTGTAAACTCCAAAAATAACAAGTAAGACTACTCCGATTACTAATAAACGTTTATAATTCATACTCCTCCTGTGAAACCAAATATTTTATTGCATTGATTTCCGATAACTACTAATCCACGAATTCGCCTATCCCTCTCATACAGATGTATAGGCGAATTCGCTTTACTCCTCCCTGTAAGGTGATAGACGAAGCTATTCGTCCTCTACGATTTATTCCCATCCCTACCTCAATCCGATCCAGAGGGCTCTGGATGCGACGGATCTCTTTGATGCTAACGTAGGTATAGACTTCAGTTGTTTTCGAATATGAATGGTTTAACGCTCAGGATCAATAGCCTGCTTGTTTAGCGCAAATGACTTCACCGAGTCGAAGTTCAGACAAGTATATCCAGACTATTCATGCTCGATGTTTTAGATGTTGCAATTCCCTCAGCCAGCCTTTTTATACATTCGCTATCATCCTTGCAATTCCCTTCCAAAATATAGAATATATCCTCAACAAACTCAGACAAAAAAAGACAAACTGCTCAATCGAGCAATCTGCCTTCCTGTAGTCGGTTAAGCTATAAATCGATAACCTACTCCCCAAATGGTTTCAATGTACTGAGGGGAGGCTGGGTCAGTTTCTATCTTTTCTCTTATTTTCCCGATATGGACGGTTACTGTAGCCACATCTCCAACTGCATTCATACCCCAGACTTTTTCAAAAATCGCATCCTTGCCTAGAACTATGTCTAAGTTAGCCGCTAAATATGCCAGAAGTTCGAATTCCTTAGTCGTTAAATTGATTTCATGTTCATTCAGAAATACTCTTCGCGAGGCTTTATCTATCGTGAGACCACGAACGGAAATACGATCCTGATTACGAACCCCTAAGCCAGCTAAACGCTCATAACGAGCTAAATGCGCTTTCACTCGAGCTACCATCTCACTCGGGCTAAAAGGTTTCGTCATATAATCGTCCGCTCCTAAACCAAGTCCACGGATAATATCAATATCTTCTATCTTAGCGGTAATCATCAGAATCGGAATATCTTTAGTCAAGCGGATTTGGCGACAAATCTCGAATCCATCTATTTTAGGAAGCATCAGGTCAAGAATAATGAAGTCGAAGTCCTCCTTGATCGCTCTATCCAGTCCTATATCTCCCTGCTGCTCCATCTCTACAGAAAATCCGTTAATCTCTAGATAATCTCTTTGCAGCTCTGCAATACTTCGCTCATCTTCAATGATTAATACTCGCTTCATTGCTATTCCCTCCGCACATCCATCTCCAGATTCAAGCTAATATTATTCGACAATTTTAAGTGTGAAATAAACAGTTGTCCCCTTACCCAATTCGCTCTTAACTCCGATATCTCCTCCATGAGCTTGAATGATTTGTTTAGCAATGGCTAAACCTAGCCCACTTCCACCATTATGTTTATTTCTTGAAGGGTCCGAACGATAAAATTGATCAAAGAGTTGCGGAAGATCCTGTTCCGCTATGCCCAACCCATTATCATGAATTTCGACAAAAGCATACCCTTCCTCCAGCTCAAAGGGAGATATACGGATCGTAATCTCTTTATTATCTTTATCCATAAAATTCACGCTGTTGTCAATGATGTTAGTGAAGACCCGCTTCAGTCGGTGGTAATCCACTTTGACTAACATAGACGTCTCTTCCTGATGAATGTAGTGCAGTTGCACTCCCTTTTTCTCCAAATCAAGTTTAACGCCTTCAATCACTTCCTGCACATAACCGTCTAAGTTGGTGTCCACCCAATGAAACGGAATACTGTTCAGATCCAGCTTAGAATATAGAAATAATTCATCAATTAACTTATCCATATCATCGGCCTTCTCATGTATGGTTCTCATATACTTCTCCGTTTTCTGGGGGGGTATCTGCAACTCCGTCCAGCTAGTCGATTCTAGTAATACTAGTCTCCAGGTTCCTTATTTGACGAAAATGGTTCTCCTCTAGTTGAGTCATTAAAGAGCTTTCAGAGAGGTTTCCTGTATTCTTGATAACCAATGAAATCGAATTGTTATTCTCAGTATAGAAATTCGTAGAGATTTCGTCATACTTATCATAAATTAGTACCTCTAGCCTCCAGTCTCTTTATTTTCATAATTTTCTCCATATGAAAGCGTGCATTCCTTCCCTTTAGTACTAGTAAAACTAAAATTTGAAAGATAGGTCCAACCAATATACTACCCTTCGGCTTATTGATTTCCTTAAAATTAATATCCATTTATACAGTAGAATGATTAACAAAATAACGAATAAGTATTGCTAGACAAACATAATTATGTAATATATAATAAAAATGGAAATAAATAGTAGGGTAGTTCGGTTTTTATAGGTGACTACTTGAGGATGAGCGTGTGCGTGCCAGATAGATAGGAGGTGAAACATGAAAAAATGAAAAAATGGATTACGTATAGTGTTGTCGTACTTTTGATAATCAGTGTGATCATAAATATTTCTTTTTATCGTGATAAGGTAAGTAAGGAGAAAGAATATTTCGGAGCATTCGCTTCTGCAATCGATACAACAAATAGTACGTTGGAGAATTTAAAAACAACAGAAAACAAACAAACATATTTATATCATCTTTTGCAAAGTTTAGAGAAAATGGATTCTTTCTTTATGCTTAGTCCTAGTGATACTTACTATGACTACTTTAAATACTATAAAATAACGGTAATAGAAGTACTTACTAATCCAGATTTAGAATTTAAATTCGAATATTTCTCAGCATTGCAACATGATATGAACTTATTAAATGATATGCTATTTGAAAATTATGTGCTGAAAGTTGATAGCTTTAAGGAATTTGAAGAGATTTTATTATCTGTCATTTTAGAAAATGAAGAATTTTTTTAGTCTTAATAATTAATTATGTGGAGGGGTTTTGATGAAACGATTATTTTTAATGGTTATTCTTATTCTTGTTATGCTTCCTGTTCATGCATATGCTAGTCCGTTAGAAATAAAGTTTGAAGAAGAGTATAGTGGTGTTGCTTTAGTGAATTTAGGAGATAAGGTCTCTAAAGATAAAAATATTCATTATTCTTCAGTGGATCAATCATTATCAGTTTTAAAGATTAATGATTATGGTTTTGACGGAAACGTCATTACCCTTTCAGGAGAAGTACAGTATAAAGATGTAACAAAAGTGTTTACCTTGAAAGGTGACGCCTATCAATCCGGAATAGATAAAGCTGATACTGTTTTTGACGTGGTAAATGATAGTGAAAGTGAATTAAGTGTAGTTAGATTAGCGCTAAAATCGTCAGCCAATGATTATGACCTTGTTTCGGATAAAGCATTAGTAGGACAAAAAGCATTAATTTTATATTTCTTCGATGAGAAAACTCGTGATTTAATCTCATTTGATATTCCTGCAGAAGAATTAGGATTAGACGATGTAGATGGAAGTAATTTCGAATACTCAAATAGTGTAACAGATGCATGGATATATAAAGTCGTTGAAGGTGAATATCAAGAAGATAATATAATGGTACCATTTGCAGGAGTCAATACCTCTAAAGTGGTAAATATCTCAGGGAATATTACTTATACTAATCCTTACGGAAATGGTTGCAATGAATCACATTCTAAACTTGCAAAAGCGAGCATTGTTGGTAGTTCAATTATGGCTGATGCAGCTGGCGTCTTTGCAAATCTTAGAGTAGACTCCCAATCTATTACTTATAATTGTGGTCCAGGAAATTATCAAAATGTTCCTGGAGCAGAAACAGCAATTTGGTTTGGAGGCTACTCGAACCCTATAAAAATTAACTTTAATTTCTCAGGTAGTTCTTATGTCGATTTTGTAAAGCAGACTAGTGGCATGGAGATTTTATAGAAAGACCTTATTATAGTATTAATGCTGACTTAGCGATTGGTAAGGGACCTGTATCAGTTGGCAGTAGTGTGACATTATGGGATAATTATAGTCTTTCTGAATCAGCTCCACAACCGACTACAGTTTATTTTGGAGGCACAAATGTTACGAGAAAAGCGAATTTTTCATTCAAAAATACTAGACTTTATGATATAGGCTCATATTACACAACAAATCTTGTTATCGGTGTTAACACAGCAAGTACGTCTAAGAGCCTTACTGCTAGTTTTTCTGTTCCTGTTTACGGGAACACAGGAAGTACGTTATATAGTACTTCAACAAACTCAGCAACTATTTCATATAGTAATTTATAATTCACTTATTAGCCGAATAGGCATCTAATTACTCAAATTTATATGGGCTATTAAAGAGGCCGGGACAAAACCAGTTGCTAAAGCAACAGGGGTAGTTTAAATCAACTGAGATTTAAACTACCCCTGTTTTCACCATATTTTGAGCTGAAAACTTAAGCCCTATTCACATATTTTCATATGTCATTAACGCTAAACCAATATCATGCAATTGTAATGTTTCATCAATAGTGACGATTCACTCTTAACCGTTTAATAGGAGTTCCAGTACCAATGAAATATAACATTATCGCAATCATTAACGTATAATACGGTAAGAAAATATATAAGCTGTAATCATTAACATAGCTGGTCAGAAGCAGAAAATGAATACTTGTTAAGAACATAGAATTCCCTGTAGATCTTAGAAGAAAATAAGGATACACCAATAAGCTAAAACATAGCACGACGTTGATTAGTAGGAACAAGGTGATTTTAGCTTTACGTATCATAAAACTAATGATTAACATCAGCATAATTAATGGAAAGAGGATCAAATAGATGATGACATTCGTCTCTAATCCATCATCATAATACGGAATAAAAAGGGCAAGGCAACTTCGTTTGTCTTTTTCGTCTTACTCCATGTATTAACTTTCGTATATGGTAGCTATATCATGTATTCTACGCTTCATTTCTGTACGAATATGTAACGGCTCTAAACACTCGCATTTATCCCCAAAACTGAAAAGAATATTGTAGTAGTATTCGTTCTCTATGAAAGGAAAACTAACAATGAAATGCTCATCACCGTCTGGCGAAACTTGTTCATAAGTGCACTAATCAAGTACCCTGTCCATGACAGATTTATGAATACGAATTTTGATTTTTGTTTGCATAGTTGCCAAAACATCAGTCAAATCTAACTGCGGTTTTTGATAATCTCGTGGCGTAAAAAATTCCTCTTGTATTTGTAGGTTTGATGTGCGGGATAGTTTAAATAAGCGAAAATCATTTCTTTTATGGCAATACCCTTGCCAATACCAATGACTACTTTTCAATACAAGCTGATACGGCTCGACTGTTCGTGCGGTTCTATTTCCGTAGCGGTCTGCATATTCAAACGAAAGTAGCTTGCTTTCCTGTAAAGCTGTTTTGATAATTTCTAAATATGGTTGTATGTTCCTATTGCCCATCCATGGACTTAAATCTATATAGATTTGATTTGATTTTAATTCAATGTCTCTCGCTCTGTCGGCGGGGATAAAACTCTTGACTTTCGCAAGGGCGTTTACCAGTTCATCACCTCGTATCATGTTGGAAAGACTGGAAAGCCCCATCAAGATAGCGGAAAGGTCGGCAGTCGAAAAAACCTTTCTATCAATCTTGTATTTCTGCATGATTTCAAAGCCGCCGCCCACTCCCGATGTTGAGCGAACAGGAATTCCCGCCATGTTGATAGTGTCTATGTCGCGGTAGATTGTGCGGGGTGAAACTTCAAACATATCTGC
The DNA here is from genome assembly GCF_050433705.1 of Paenibacillus sp. DS2015. Taxonomy (NCBI): domain Bacteria; kingdom Bacillati; phylum Bacillota; class Bacilli; order Caryophanales; family Paenibacillaceae; genus Paenibacillus; species Paenibacillus sp. DS2015. The sequence goes on from NZ_JBNPWS010000060.1 coordinate 7,077, forward strand.
TAACTCTTGTGCGCCTATACGCTTTTTATCAAGGAGTATCATAATAATGCTAACAAGCCTGTCAACTTTCATCTGATAGCCGCCTTCCAAAATTTCTTGTTATCACTATAGATTGTTGCCATACTGTTGTCAACAATTACAAGATATACTAAAAAAGCAAACAAATCAATCTACCTATCAGGAGGAAACACTATGCAGAAAAAAGCCTTAGTAATAATTGATATTCAGAATGACATAACAAAGAATTACAAGGATGTTATTGGCAATATCAATAAAGCTATTGATTGGGCAGTCAATAATAATATTCACGTTATTTATATAAGGCATGAAAATTTATCAGCCGGCACGAGGACTCTTAAACCCAATACATATGGGTCTGAATTAGCTTCAGACTTGAAAATAGTATCAAAAAATGTTTTTACAAAATACAAAGGAAACGCATTAAGCTGTGAAGAATTTACAGACTTTATTAGTAAAAATGAAATATGTGATTTCTACATAGCAGGAGCACCCCCTGTGTCATAATAGTTGTCGTACCCCTCAATAGAATGTAATGTAGTTGAAAAGAGAGAATGAGGTGGAACGGCAATGGCTAGATATAGTAA
>NZ_JBNPWS010000061.1:0-7455 GCF_050433705.1 Paenibacillus sp. DS2015
ATTAAAGGGCTTTTGACCCGTAGCGTACTTCCATCGTACAGAGGCGCTCGTTTTTTTACAAAGCTGAAATTTATCCATCTACAGGAATCTAACGGAGAACGTTAATTCAATGAAGCATTGACAATCAAGGAAAGAATTATATGTGATACAAACCTGTTACAAATATTTCTTGTAAGAGATTGAACCACTTGTCAGATTTCATCCTATTGAAAGTCGCATATTATGCGGATTTTTTTGATTTATGGGATCAAGTTCATGACATTGAGCGGTGATTTTGACTCCGACTGGCTATTTCACTTTGTCACCTTATCATACTCATGTTACATCCTCTTTAAAGTGTCGACAAATAAATTTACAAATTCTGCTACTCAAGACTCAAGATATATTCACTAAATAATTCTAAAATTCAATAGATGTGTTTCACAATCAACATTGATATGGGGAGAAGAGGGAATTTAATCGACCAGAAGAGACCAGTTGTTCTCTCTCCTATTCAGACATCTTACAAAAGAAAAGCACGATAAATTACTCAGTCGGAGGAATCACTATTTTGAGAAAGCTATCATTCGTTATTGCCATGATCATGTTAGGTGCAATGTTGTCCGCTTGTTCTGCCATTACATCCACCGTGGATCAAGCGGCTGAAGGCGTTACATCCGACGAGAGCAAAGAAATCGATAAATACAATGCGTATGTGAGGCTGAATAACTTGATGACAGGCAGAATCAATGAGGTTCTGGTTCATTATTTCGAGAAGTTCGGAGTTGATACACAGCCTGTAATCGAGAAGAACTTCAGCTTCATCATGCTCGGCGTTGCTGAAACTGAGCGGGGAGTTGTTGATAAAGCGAACGGCTATACCGCAAGCCAACCTGCTTATGCGAACGCAGACCCGCTAGTGATCAAACTGACACCGGTCACAAAAGATCTGTTGTCCGTCCTGGACGATATGAAAGCCTACTATGATACGAGAGGCTACGTGGATGATGATTTCGCAAAAGGAAAACAGCTGCATACCAAGCTGGTAAGTGCCAATCTCGCTTACGAGACTGTCGCCAAACAATACTTCACGGCTTTGCAAAAATTGGGTAACCAACAGCGTCTGGCTGAACTGCAAAAACTCAAGGATTCAGACCAGCAGATCAGGTATAATGCCTTGAAGTTCATGATAGATGCCGAGGCTACGGCCATTGAAATGGATGAGCAGGGAATCACCGCCGACAATGTGCTGCAGCTTGATATGACGAAGTTTAAAGCCAAATACGACATCATGACCGCAGATCTGAGTGCGCTCATGACAATCGCAAAAGACAAGAAACGAATTCAAAAAGAAGGGATTAACAGCTTCAGTATCGAGAGCTATGTTGATTCAGCCACTGAGGCAAAAGCGGCCGCTTCAAAAATCATTGAACGCATCAATAAGAAGGAACCTGTATCTGATTCTGACCTGAACGGCCAGTTCCTGAACACTACGGATGGTACACCTGAGAATTTCAATTATCAGCTAAGCAAGACAGTCGAACGATATAATGAAATGAATTAAGCGCGTCTAACGAATGATATCATTGGTTTTATATTTGAAGATGTCGATTTTGTAGATGTTGGTTTACTTTTCCATCACTTAATGATTAATCCAGTTAACTTCCAGATAATATTTCATGTTGATTTAGATTTTTACGTAGAATTGATGCCAATGATAGCTTGGGAACCTAACTATAATGTAATTGCACAGTGAACTCATTTTTCTTAAGCAACAACAATAGTGTCACTGAACATTTTGATCAATCTTTGTTCAAAGCGATGGCATTTTGTATACTGTAAAATCTAGCATTGCCGTTCAGTTTAATCAAACTTTATTCTAAAGCTACAGCATAAACACAACTAAAAAATCTTCAAAACGCGGTTAAGTCAACGTTTTGAAGATTTTTGTGAGTTTCATAGCTTTCATTTGGAGAGGTTTTATATTCCGAATGTATAGAGTAAGAAATATATACTTTTGATTATTTTACTGAAATTTATCCCACTCTTCTCTTAATAGACCAAATAAATAGATATCATGGAATGATCCAAATCTAAAAATTTCATTGCGTAAAATACCTTCTTTAATAAAATGACACTTTTCGTAAGAACGAATGGCATTGGAATTGAAACTAAACACTTGTAGTTTAATTTTATTAATGTGAATGTAATTAAAAATAAACGAAGTTAATGTATTCATCGCGTCTGTACCAAAGCCTTTATTTTGCCATTTATCGCCGATATGTAATTGTCAACAGAAAATTCCCCCACATGAGCATTTAAAACTCCCCCACCTATGAAATAATAGTACAAAGTAGATGAGGAAATTTCTCCAAGCGATAGATAGGTGGATTGGTGGAGTAGTGCTTCAATTATCCTAGTTGCTGCTTTAATAACCACTCCTTCGTTTCCTTCATGCGATACGAATTCCCATTCATATTCACGATGTAGGATTGATGTGTTAGACGATCAATCATAGCTGCGGTCATGACAGGGTCTTGGAAGATCTCTCCCCAACGTTCAAATGACAAATTGGTTGTAATAATCGTAGATTTACGACCGGCACGAAGGGACAGGTGAGTAAATAAGAGCTCCGATCCTTCCTTGTCAAATGAAATGTAACCCATCTCATCGGCAATAACTAGATCGTATTTCTCGAACCGATTCTGAAAGGCCCGAAGTGTTTGCTGGGATCGGCATTCTTTAATCTGGTTAATCAGCAAGGGGACTGTCGTGAACCACACCTTATAGCCCTCCATACAAGCCTTAATCCCAAGTCCCAAAGCTAGGTGGGTCTTACCCGTACCTGGATTTCCAGACAAGATGACGTTGCGTCCCTCCTTAATAAAGTCTAAGCTTTTCAATTGCTTCAGCTTCTTCTGCGCATCTTCAGGCAAATCGTTGACGGATAAATCCTCTAGATATTTCTTGTGTGTGAATTTGGCTGAACGAATACGGTTATACCGGGATGCTTCAAGCCTTGCATCACATTCCTTTTGCAGCAGGTGTGCCAAAAGCTCTTCATGGCACATCTCCTTTTGGTTTGCTTCTTGAATCTGCTCCTCGACATGTTGCCGTATCATTGAAAGTTTCAATTCCGTACAGGACGTCATGACGGACTCCATCCATGCTTTTCGTGGGGATTGACTCATGCAATCACCTCTTTCATTTGTAGAGTGTGTGTGCCGAACAGTTCGTCATATTGACGTAATTGTGCTTTAGCATACCTTAATATGACCTGGGATGCTTGTGTAGATTGTAGAGGAGGCGCTGTTATATCGCGTCTTTTTGCACATAACGCTTTTATTTTATCTGTCGTTACATGGCTCGGGTGTATATTGCATAATTGCTGAATGCTATGTTGCACTTCTTCCAGTTTGGCTTCGGTAAACATATATTGTAGCAACTCTACAAAATCCTTTTCATGTCTGGTATAATAAGTCTCATATATATGTTTGATGTGGGATTGAGCCTGCGCAAGTGCCGTGCTACCGGCTAATGCGCCAGGCTTTTTCTTTAGGGTTTCAAGGTAATGCGCGAGTTCTAATCGCCATTCATGACATCCAACCAGCCGGTGATGTTCAGCGATCTTCGTTTCCTCAACAAAACATTGAATAAGACCAGAGTAGATTTTAACGAAGACGAGCTTACCCACAAGATAATCGGGAACGGAGTAATGGTTCTGGTCCACAACGACCGTTGCATATTTATCCACCCGTGCATGTGTGACGCGTGCTGCGTCAAAGATAGGCAATTTCATTAATAAGAACGGCCGTTCCTCCTCTAAGCAAATTGTCGCTGACTTACCTTCCCGGAGGTCTTGAGACTTATTATTCAGTCGATCACATATTTCTAGTAGATAGATATTAGCTTCCTCCAGGGTCTCAAACGTATCCCGAAAGGCGAATGCTTTACGACGCGCGACCTCAACGGTTCGCTCCACATGACCTTTTTCGTTGCCACTACGGACGTTACAGAATCGAAACCCAAAGCCATAGTAAACGGACAGTTGTAACAGCCCATCCGTGGGTTCTTTCTCTGTACCGACAAAGCGTTTGACTGCAACTTTCATATTGTCGTAGACGAGAGTTTTATACACACCGTTTACTTGTTCGAAGAATCTGGCATGGGCCTCTTGGAAGCACTCTGTGGTTTGTTTGGTAAACAGATAAGCATAGCGGAAGTTCCCATAAGCAGAGGTGAAAGCAGCCATTTGGAATACACGAAGCGTTCCATTCACCGTAAGTTTGACTTCACCCCAATCGAATTCACATACATCACCAGGTTCATATGAAGCTTTAATGTAGGCTTCTTTTGTTTGTTGTTCTAGTTGCCTAATGACACGTAACACAGTGCTGTAACTGATGTCTGCACCATCTGCCGCCATGGCTTCATATATATCCATCGGCTTCTTTTGCTGCTTACGCTGCCCTTTTTGCCGCTTCTCTTCATTCTCATTTAGATGCTGTTGAATGGTTTGCTCCATAGCTTCTGTTAATTTACGCTTGGGTCGTTTTCCTGTTGTATACGTCGGGGTTTCTACAATATTACGAATAAGCTCAATCTGCCCACCTTCTCCACGAAGCAGTTCCTTTCTTTGTTCTTCATATTTCTCAATGTATTTACGAATGGTCTTACGATCCACTCCTGTCATTCGGCCAATCTCTCTCTGTGATCTTCCTTCTCGATAATGCATCAAGATAATATTCTGTTTTTGAATCAAACTGATCATCTCTCCCAACCCCCACATCATCGTTATGATTCTATGGGTTATATCGGTTTGGGTGGGGGAGTTTTAAATGATTACGTTGGCGTACTTTTAAGTTAACAGATACACTGGGGGCCGTAGCGGCATTAGAAGTGCAACGTTCGGTAGGAATGGATATAAACGATATAAAAAGTTATGCGGATGCGGTGCGTGTATTACAGGAATTGCCGGTTATATCAGGAGATATTCCAAAGCGTATGCTTAGCATGCGAGTGTTCGGCAACAGCAAGTATTTCGAAAAACATGTCGAACGAAGGCTCATGTCTATTGTAAGGCAGGGAATGGGGGAAGCTTCAGAATTGGGGGAAGGAGAACTGGATTTGATTGGCATTGTACCTCACCCCAAACCTGTTCTGATGGGCGGTGGTGGGCAGTTCACTCTGAATGGAGCAAAATTATCATTAGAATTATTCCCAGATGGAACGGCCTTGTACCCCGAAACTCTGAAAATATTTCAATGGACCCACATAAATGTGGAACAAATTGTAATGATTGAGAATTTGAGCAGCTACCATCAATGGCTTCGGGTCCGGCAACCTATACGGGAATTGGTTATCTATACTGGCGGTTTTCCGCACGGTGTCCTTCAATTATTCTTACGGGGTTTGTGGAACAGATTGCAGACTAAAAACGCCTCCATCTCTATATTTCACTGGGGGGATATAGACTTGGGTGGCATCCAGATTTATCGTTTTCTACAACGTGACTGTCCTTTTGACATTCATCCTTTGTTCATGGATGAGGGAACTCTTAGACAATTTGGAGAGGTATGTAGAGAACAGCCGGATCGTTATCGACAGAAAGCCAATGATCTGCTGCAAAGTGAATCCTACGCCAATTGGCACGTCTTACTGGAAACGATGGCTCAAACAGGTTTACGTCTGGAACAAGAGGCTATACCGGATGAATTTGTACAAGAGGTTTTTTAATTCTGAGAAAGACTACTGAAATAAACGAAGGCATCTTAATCATTCGTCGCGGCAGTGTAACAAGATTATTATTAAGTGAATCCATGGACTTCCTCAAAAAAAGACTCCTTTGAATCCTTGGATTTCGGGAGTCTTTTTTTTGGAATGTCAACTAAGCTGAAGGTGAGGAAGAAGGAATGCTTACAATTGAGCAGTACATAACAAAAATGAAAAAAAAGGATAAGTTAGATGAGTTCGATTTTAAAAATCACGCCGAAAACATGTCTACTGTCTTGAAGTATGTAATGGAGTATTTCAATAATTATTTGAATCCGGAGGAATACGATTATGAAAACATTAAGACAGAGCAGTCCGCATTAAAAATCACTCAGGAGATCGAGAGTTCATTTCTTAAAAGCAAAGATTTTATTATTGAATACTATAGAAAAACAAGGAGTCGGATAGATCGGATATTGAAATCATGGATGTATGAGAAGAAGTACGTTCATCTATTTTATAGTGTCGAGGATTATGAGTATACCATTTATAAGTTCTGTAACAGTGGAAAAATGAAAGGAACAGAGATTGAAAAGTATCGGGATCAATTGATCATTTTGGCAGAAGAGATAAAAGTAAAGGAGACAAATAAACCAACCCTTTCCGGATTTAAATATTTGGATAGTAGCCTAATCGACTGGGTGAGGGAGACATACCGCAATTATGGCGTAAATTTATTTGAGTTTGTTCAAAATTATACAGGTGCTTTTTTTGATGAATACATAGAGCGAATTTATAACAGGGAATCAGAGCAATTCTATTATATTAATAGATACAATCATAGGTACAATGATAACCCGTTTAATATGGCGGGACTGTATATGGAGAACGAGCATCGTCCGTTTATTAATGGACGTAAAGGCGAATTGGAAATGCTAATCATGTACGTATGGGTATTCGAGGATGCAAACGATGAGGAATACTGGCCTGAGTATTTGAATTTATGCATCTCTACTGGAAGAGTAGGCATTGTAAAACGTATTAATGTGTTAGTGCCTGTAAAAACGAAGGGCATGACGTACCCGATTGATATTAAGAGCAATATGATATTTATCGAAACGACAACAGGGCTGTTAAAGAGTGCTCCGAATAAAGCGTACATTTTGCGTCTGAGCTATGAAAAAGAGAATGATTTATTGTGGAAAGACACTGTACGACTTGACGTGATTTTGAAAAATTTAACGGAAACGTTTTCCCAATATGGGTTGCCTGAAACACTGGAGTTGTTATCCCCTTTACGGTCTCAAACCTATGGTGAAGAGGAATTTTTTAGGCAGTATTCTTTTCTCGAGAAAAGTCTGAAAAAATATAAGACCATGAAAATTGCTTTGGTTAATGCACGGAAGAAGCAAAATGGGAAATCAAAATATCTGATGCAATCTGTTGAGGACGTTGTAAACATCAACAATGTGGTCAAAGAAATGAAGTATAAATTAAAGTTTACCCTAGATCTTTCAAGGCTGACTAAACAGAAAAATTATAGCAGCGATTTCGAGGAAGACTTTAATCGGCTTAGCGAGATAAGAACTGCGATTGTTGGCATTCATTTGTCCAAGTTCCCTAGCCGAACGGGATTTTCTCATAAACAATATAAAGACGGAAACGCCTATGTATCTGCTAATCTAAAAGTGTACCACTTACATAGTCATTGCTAATCCAAAAGTTGACCACCCTGAGCCAACACCCTGTTATGCTAATTCATAT
>NZ_JBNPWS010000062.1:0-7167 GCF_050433705.1 Paenibacillus sp. DS2015
CTCCTGTCATTCGGCCAATCTCTCTCTGTGATCTTCCTTCTCGATAATGCATCAAGATAATATTCTGTTTTTGAATCAAACTGATCATCTCTCCCGACCCCCACATCATCGTTATGATTCTATGGGTTATATCGGTTTGGGTGGGGGAGTTTAAATGATTACGTTGGCGTACTTTTAAGTTAACAGATACACTCGCTCTCCTGTGCTTCTCCTATATAGTCACCTAGAAATTTTTCTAGCAATCCATGATATGCATAAGGCAATACCTTTACTCCCCATTCTCCACCTTCCTTTTTTGAAGACACGTTCCCTTCCTTCAAATAAAGTAAAACTCTACAAAGGTTTAAGGTATAATACACTTGGTTATCAATGATTTCTTGTCTGGGACCTTCTACATCATGAAGAATTGATGCTATATAATACTGTTTGCTTTACTATTCCCTTCATAGACAAATACTCTAATTAACTCACTTTTAATTACCCTATCTAAAATCATTTACCTCCTGACACATAACTAATTGTTAATCATCACATAGTCTATATCCCGTTATATAATTACCCCAATCCGATAAATTTTTCTGCCATGCATCAAGTCCGTCAAATGTGCCAATGTAAACGACATTATTATTGTTGATTAGAATTTGCATATCATTATCTTGGTCCCAAGCACATCGGCAGTAAAGATTAATACCACAAATATTTATATCATCTGGTTCGTCAATTGTAAGAGCTACTGGTTCAATAAATTTCAATATATCTTTTGCTAAAGTTATACCTATAAGTTCTTCAGTATAATCCACGTCCGGTGAATAACTTATTACATCCCTACAAAAGTCCAAGGAATACTTACAGATTGTCGATATAGTCTCCTCACTTAGTGTATTCAGGTACTCTGCACATTTCTTAATATATTCCATTGGAATACTATCTTGATATTCTAACCCAATGTAACTATTAAATAACGGAAAGTAGACCTCACCACTCACGTCATTTTCTTCTTTTTTGATATTTTTAATGAGATGCATTATTTACCTCCTTTATTTATTCATTTAATGGGTTTACGTCTACTCCCTTTAGATAGCGGATGTAACGCCTGATTATTCATCATCGAAAATACCTCGGGTAGATCAAGGGGTGATATCCTGTTATTCGATGCTGCTACAGCTAGTAACTCTATGTAACCATTCTTTTACCGTCTCTGAAAACAGAGTATCCTGTTCAATTTGCAAATTATCTCCTTTGGTCTTACCCATTCCAGGTAAATCAAAGTAAATACGCTTCCAATCTGTATTACTGGTTTGGAAGATAGGTTCCATGCACCCTTTCATCGGTCTGTGGTCCGGGCCCCATCCATGAATCATTACAATCGGCGTACCTTCACTGGTAAGTTTCGTTATTCGTGGAGCCGATAAATCGCTCCCCTCGGCCGTCGTCCATTCCAGCAAGCCGTTATCAAATGAACTTATTTAGGCTAGGTCGTATGTTGACTAAAGATTATAAAATTGAAAAATCAGTTTATAGCCGTCAAAAGTATCTCCGTACAGCTCAACATAATCCTCTTGATTATAATTCGAAACTGTCTTCCGCCAAAATTTTTGCCCTATAACGTTTCTTTCAGATGGATTGGTAAACAGTTCCCATCTCCCTTGGAATTGCTCAAACACTTTAATAGCCGCCTGTTCGGCTATACCTTGACCTCTAAAGGAGCGGAGTAAAAAGAATTCATTAACAAAATAATCTATTCCCTCTGCACAATGTGGAGGTGTTCCAATGAGAATAAACCCTGCTGGTTTATCGTCAACCAGAATCAAATAGGGATATAAGCAACCCGGTTTTTCCCACCAAATATTCTGAACCTCATATTGGTCACCCAATGTTCTACACTCATCACTATCTTCATAAATTCCATGAATATTCGGAAATCTGACATAATGTTCTGATAAATCATACAAATATAGAGGGTATAAATTTTTTATTATATATGCTTCGTTTTTACTGGTTAATTGCAATTTAATCTTCATAGAGTAGCTCCTTCGAATTATCTTAATAATCAGTCTATATCTTATGTTTTCAATCAAGTCATTTAGGTGCACTATTTTTCTTTATCATCCTATTCAGCAATACTCGAATTCCATAATACGTTACTACCATAAACAAAAATCCGCTAAAGCCCATAAGCACTGTTATCCATTTACTTCTGATTATAATTCCAAATGAGAGTTTATGTTGTAAATATTCAATTGTCTTATAACTTTCAAGTATGTCGGGTACATAATTCTTTGTTAAAAGCATACCTCGAACTATTTCCCATCCAATAAATGCTAGAACAATTAAGATTGAGACTATTATTGATTCGATTAATAATCGTTTATCTACCTTCATTTGTGACCCCCCTCAAAAATTGTTGCCATTGAACTATTACAGCAGATCAAGGGTAACATGATCCACAGCACGAATATTGTGTTGAACTACATCTATAAATTAACTCACATCATTTTCTTGGCTACGAAAGTTATACAGTCAGTTATTAGTTTTACGGATTGACCATTTCTGTTAATATCATATTCTAATTTTTTTACAAATCGCTTTTGAATTTCCCACGTAGCATACTGATGATCTAATAACTCCAACATTCTTTCTGTAGTAATATTCACTTCAAACATCGGATCTAGATCTTGTCCATTTTCGAGATTAACTTCTTGTATATTAGATCCAATTATTATGCAATTGGCCCCACTTTTTCGGGTTCCAAAAGTCATCTCATTAAGTTTATTTGCCAATGTTCTTTCCGAACTCACATGTTCTAAGGCGGATACAGCTATAATAATGTCATATTCCTCTTGTTCGATAGTGAATTGTTCAATGTCTGATAGCCTTGTCACAATAAATTGTTCGACCCCAGATTTTTGACTATTATCATGTAATTTATCAATAGCAGACTCTAATAGATCAACACAAACTACTTTCCCGTTTCTATTCTTCATTGATTGGGCTATGGGAATGCTATTCCTACCCACTCCAGATCCTAAATCTAGAACACTTAAGTATTCTTTATCTTTATATTCTTCTAATAGATCGATTACCGTTTTTACGGGTTTATGCAGCCAAGATCCTGGCTCAAATAAACTATAATTATCGTAACAGAAGTCATGATATTTCTTCTCTTCTGTTCTTATATTCGCTACTCTGTACATACCCTCACCTCAAGCTTCTGCAAGTTTCATCTACCATTTGGTATCTACGACTTGACGTGACTCGACCTTAAAAAGCTCTTATCTTAGACCAGTCACGTGTTATCTGACTATGATCCTATGAAAACACTTCGGTCAACGGACCAAGCGGCTTCATCCCGGATGCGTGAATTCGGTGTTTAACTAAACCACTACGCGATAGTTTTTTAAATTCCACAATACTTTAGTGCTATTTCACCATAACTTCCTTTATCATCTAGTGAAAAGAAAGGTATTCATTCATGCAAGGTTTGATTCAAACCGTTCTTTTTCGCGAATGGAATATTGGGTGAGCGCGATGAAATGGCATACTTTTTGTCATGATGTCTGATCTTGGAGGAGGAAGGTATGTCTTCATTGGTGAGTGTGAATTAGCACGCTAATCTTAGCCGTTTGAAAGTGAATTCTCTTATATTCTGCTACATTAAGAGGTGGAAGTAAATAACAAATACCATAGGCCGATAAATATTCGCGACATCGTTCAACATGAATTTATGCAACTGCGCAACCCATCCAAATACTTATATTTTCATTTGTTTATCTTCGCATACCACAATTTTACTAACCAGATGAGTGTAAACGACCTAGTAGCACCGATTCGAGATAAATTTCGGTATATTATAGTTAAACATTAGAGGTGGAGACGTCCTCCCCATCTTTCAATTGCCCTGTCTCCCGGCGCCGCCAAATCATGAATACCAAGGATAACGCAATTACCGTGAGGATAACCCCTAACAGTCGAAATCCCTCGGCGCTGAACTTATCCCCCATTACGCTAGCTATCAACAACGAAGATAGAATGGTTCCCAAGTATCTCGATGTCATAAATAATCCGGATGCTACACCAATAATTTCTTTTGGAGAACTTTTGAACAAAGCCGCTTGCATACCGACACTGTTCAAACCGTTGCTAACACCGAATGCAGCTAAAGCCAAACACACACTGATAACCGATGACGTTTGATTCAATGTCACGATCCATACTGACCCCAATGTCATCAGTATTCCGGATACTAGCAATGCTGGCCTGGGCCCTGATTTATCTATCCATCGTCCTGCTATTGGAGAAGCAACGAGCGAGCACAGCCCTAAGCTTAGCATGAGAATCCCTGTGTGGAACTCGCTGACATGACGTACCATTTGCAAGTAGGATGGAAGCCCAAAAAAGAGCGAGTAATAAAGTAAATTAACGAGTATAAATTCGATATTGACCCAAGTCATCGAAGGATATTTGGCAAATGTGCGTAAAGGAATAAAAGGTGACGTCGCTTTTAATTCATGTCGTACGAAAGTCGCAAGTAGTACGAGGCCCAACAGCCCAACAATGATATGCCCAAATGAGACATGAGCCGATGATTTTGCTGACAGTACTCCAATGAGTAGGGTAACCAGACCCACTGTGAAGAGCAGGATCCCTGACGCATCAATCAAATCAAACCATTTACGAAGGGACATTCCCCGTGCAACGGATATTCGAAATTCGTCCTTAGGAATAGTCCTCCACGCTAATAGATAGCTCATCACCACGAACGGAATATTGACGAAAAAGATAGCATGCCAATCCCACCAGTGAATCAAAACCCCACCAATAAAGGGTCCAATGGCTGCCGCTCCTGACAGGAATATGGACATAACTGACAGCGCAGTGGCTTGTTTCTCCGTAATATGAATTCGCACAATAGCCATTCCAACGGAAACGATCATGCTTGTTCCGATAGCTTGCACAATGCGGAATACGATGAGCCACTCAAAATTTGGTGATAGTGGAGCTAATAATGATGCAACGAAGGATACAACAAGCCCGGCAAGAAATATCTTCCTGCGACCGAATAAGTCACTCGCCTTTCCCATGACAGGTTGAGCGATAGCACTCGCAATGTAGAAAGAAAAAATAATCCAAGAAACACCTGTAAAGTCAAGGTGATACACACTTTGCAGTCTTGCAATAGCAACAGAAATCATCGAAGAATTTAATGGGTTCAATAGCACCCCCAGTCCAACGGAAATCAACAACCACCTGCTGCGAACATTCATTTTTGCTTCCCCCTCAAAGTCTATTGATGACATTGTACTTGAAATTATTTATTCATTCCAACGCATTCTATGTTATGATTTCATTGACTTGAAGGAATGAATGGAGGATGTGAAGTGGAACTTCTTCAACTGGAATATTTTCTCGTGGTAGCTCGGTTGGAACATGTGACCGAAGCAGCACGAAGTCTGCACGTTACTCAATCATCATTAAGCAAAACGATTCAACGCTTGGAGGAAGATCTAGGCGTCCCTCTGTTCGATCGAATAGGGAGAAATCTTCGATTGAATGAGTTCGGTAGCCGTTTCCTTCGCCGTGCAGAAAGAGCTTTGTTTGAATTAAAACAGGGAAAGCAAGAGCTTAACGATTTATCCAGTCGGGAACATGGCACACTCGAATTGGCGGTGACCACCGCAAGCACGTTACCTAATATCCTTCGAGAGTTTCGGAAAAAGCAGCCAAATATCCAATTTCATGTACAAATGCTGACCACACAGGAAATGGTTACGCTTCTTCATAGAGGAGAGATCGATTTCTGCTTGTCCTCACCTCCTATAGAAGGGGATGATATTGAATGTCAAATCGTGTACATCGACCCCATCCTTGTAGCTGTTCCAAAGGGACATCGACTGGCAGACCGAAGTAGCATATCCTTGACAGAACTAAAGGATGAATGGTTTGTCGGTGTAAAGAGAGGTTATGGTACTCGCGATTTAGTGGACTCTGTATGTAAATCGGTTGGATTTGTACCTAAATATGTATATGAGGGGGATGAACCTGCAAGGCTAACTGCTCTTGTGGAAGCCGAAATTGGCATAGCCTTCATACCAAGCACGGCAAGGTATTCACAGGAACATATCAAATATCTCCAAGTAGAGAATCACGAATTGGTACGGGAGATAGCTTTACTATGGCACAGAAGTCGGTACATTTCGCGGGCTGCTATGGAATTCCGTGAGGTCGTTGAAGAATATTTTGAGGCGATATCTAAATAGACAATTTAATCAAAGTTTCGTGCTGATCACTGAACTCGGGGATATAAAAAGGTCCCCGTCTGTTAAACAGCTAACAGCTTTTGCAGGGCTAGACTTATATAGCTCTTGTTGTCTGATCCTTCTTACATGATTATACATATGACAACCGAAGGACGATGCCCGATACATGAATACGAGGTTAAGCGATGGCATCGACTTCCTTGATTTATCTTCAATTTTCTTAGGTTTTTCTAACTTTTAAATAATCGATAGCATGCCAATGACCATTAAATACAAATACATTTTGATCTTCAAATTCCTCAATTACACATTCATCACTCTCTATAATATCTGCTATAAGAACAACAAATTCATTTAGACTATTTGCTATTACTATCTTTTCATTTTCATCTCTTCCAAAGTTTATTATTTGTCCTACTTTACCATTATCCTCTGGATCTAAATCAATTCCTATGTAATTTCCACCACTATCGTCTGCAATGGGTACCCATAAAGTATTAATACAGTGACATTTTATTTTTCCAGGCTCTACTGAAGTACAACGTTTATTTAGATCCTGGAGATCTGTAACCGAAAGTGATGAATGCAATTCTTTTTGTACTTTCCACTCAGAATAAACCTTATCCAAGGATAAAAACTTCATTCCTAAGATAGACCCTGCTATAAATCTATCGTTATCACCATTACACAATGAAAAGAGCTCCTTCATATTCTCGGGAAGTTCAAAACCGAATTGGCATTTATATCTGTTCCATTCATTTCCTGAAATTCCTTTATTGAAATTTGTAGTGAACCCTCTATACTTCCTTTCATAATTATTAACTCAACTTTCGCAGCTGGATTATCAGCTTAAACCCTTAAGACCGTAAGAAGAAATCAATAAATTTATCCGTATTGACAAAAACACCTC
>NZ_JBNPWS010000063.1:0-6961 GCF_050433705.1 Paenibacillus sp. DS2015
TCAAACCAGATTCTACGGAAGATAAAGATTCATAATTGCTCGATGTAGGGAATTTTCAACTGCTACTTTTGGGGATTATTAAGTTGGTGTTGACAATGATAAATTGATTGGTCAAATATAAATTGATATATCATTCTTTCCAATCCGCCTAAAATAAATAAAGTCAACACTAGTAAAACACATAACCGGAGTAACTCTAGTATAAATGAAACTAATTTAAGCATTAGATCTAATCTTCCTTTCATTTTTATGCTTGGATTTCGACTAACTACTAATCCACGCACTCGTTTATCCCTATCATACGGATGGATAGGCGAATTCGTATTAACCACTTCAATAGGTTGATAGGCGAAGTTAGGCGCTATCATCCCGCATCTGTTCAATTCAGCATGACATATTGACTTGCTATCGTCATTTCAATCCCCTTCCAAGAAATAGAACATAGCCACTTCAAATTAAGAAAAAAATACAAATCGCTCATTAGGATAATCTGTCTGTAAAAACAAATAAGGGAATGCCCAAGAATCCGTGAAGACGAATGGACATTCCCTTGGTATACGATTGACTTAACAATGATAACTTAGAAGATTGAGTTCGACAACGATACATGAAGAACTTAAAGTGTTGGTTATCGGTTCCTTGAAAGCAAAATACTGGAAAAGATAAGCTGTTTCTTTCCCATGGATAACCCTTCTAGCTACTAAATGCGGATGCAGACTTCTAACGGCCCCTCCTTCCTCACCCTATTATTTCTTGATTGACAACCTATAATTTGTAATAATATTGAAATAATTATGTTCTTCAGCTAACCGCAATGTAAATTCATCTTGTATCATGCGGCTTAGATGCGATCCTACTTGGTACCAATGCTTCCCGAATGACTTTTGACGTATAAGGAATTCTCACGCTGCCCTTGTATCATTTACCTCGTTATTTCTAAATCCCATCAAAAACCTAACTGACTCTACTTCATGCTTCTTCTTTGGAAGTTCAGTGGTTAGTTGATCTGTATCGTCTTTCTTCTTCTCTTTGGAATTATGATATTGATTCAATAAAATAAACAAAAAGTATTATGGAATGCCAAATGACACTCTTCCATAATACTTTCTGTTATTATATTATAGATTGGTTGTTATAATTCTTCACTTTCCCCAGTACCAGCATAACACTCAACGCAAACAGGGATACGGACATACCAGGAAGAATATTATTTTGCCCTATTTCCAGTATGAACAAAATAATAACCAATTCTACTAAAAGAATTGCCCTAGTCCGCTTTCTGTAAGTTGCTATTTCGATCTGATCCAAAGGCTTATTACTGTCCTCCACAGGGCCCAGAATAAAAATGATTACACCTGCAAACAATGCCAATCCCAGACACATTGGATTCGTCCACGGTATCAGCTTTATTGCCATAAGTACTGTCGAGGTTAAAATTATAGAATACAAATAGCATAATAATTGTGTATTTGCATGGTATCCTCCAGCAAATGATCGTAATGGAAGATACGCAGCCATGAACAAAATACTTTGCCAGAACATCCCGCTGAATAAGCCAATAGCGACCGTTGTTAATATATTCAAGATAATAATAAGACCTTGCTGTAAGCCATAAGCATAAAGGTCTTTTTCATCTTCTTTTATACTTCCCAATTCAATAAGTTTGGCTATAGTTTTGTCCAATAAATGAGCTACCATTAGAATTTACGAAGTCGCTCCGCGCCCTTAGGCAGCTTCGGCTGATGGATAAAAGCAATACAGTTGGTGTTCACATTTAATGTCGTAACAAAAAGCGCTAATCCAGCAACTACCCCACCAAGGTTAACAATAAATTTCTTCATATCAATTCTCCTCATAGTTCATCTTTCTTTACACTTATGTACTTACACTATCAATATAATAAACCTCGTACGGAAAGAGGGTACAACTCATATATTTATTGGGTAAAATCAATGGTTTTATTTGAAGAAGCAGCAAGTAGATCTTTTACAGTAGGGTTATATAGGAGCACATCCACACAGAATTGTCTCCCCGTATGGTCTATGCTTATTGAGCCATTATATTTTACTATTGATTTTTGTACACTTTGCAAGCCTAAACCATGATTTTCCTTATCCGCATTTGTTGTTTTTATTTTATGATCTACAATCACGAGATCTCCACAATATGAATTAACCAATCTGATGTAGAGAACATTTCTGCTGAAATCAATAGATAGCTCAATGTTCTCATTTTCTTGTAGTCTGGAAGTTGCTTCTATAGCATTATCAAGCAGGTTGCCGATAATAATGACAATATCAATAGATTGGAAATTTAGCTGTTCAGGAACATTCAAATACAAATCAATCTCGATCCCCAGCTTCTGAGCCTCATATATTTTATAGTTCAATATACTATCCAGCTCCATGTTATTCGATTTGGCATATTCATTCGTAAAACTGGCAAGATGATAAATATTTTGTATGTAATCCAATGCTACATCGTTATTGCACTTTTCAATTAAGCCTTGAAGTGTTGATATATGCAGCTTGATATCATGACGAATGATTTTTATATTTTCCTGGGATTCAGTGATGATTTTCAATTGCTTCATATAAGCATTGTTTTGTTGTTTTAATAGATTTCTTTCCATTTTCTCTTGATAAGATTGGATCAGAATATCATATAAATAAAACACAAAAAAATTGATCAAAAACATGATTGTAATGCTTATGAATAGTTGGATTAGGTTATCGTTGTTGCTCTCTGTCATTAATATAAAGGTAGAAAACAGCGTTCCGAAAGGGATACCCACAACAGCACACCAGTGCAATGAACTGATTTCAATTCCTGTTTTTAACATTTTGAAATTTGAGATTATTAATACGACCGTGTAGGACAAAATTTTACTTACAATTAAAGATAAGATTAAATCTACATCGATAAAAAAAGTATGTTGATTCAAATCCAGCAAGGAGAACATGATGATAGTAATCGTTTCGACTGATATGAGAATCGCATAGATGTAAACAACAGCCGTAACCCGTAATTTAAGCGAACAAGAATACAATGCGGTGATCAGGAAAAATAAGATGAGGTTCGATAACATATTAAGGCTTGGAACATTAAATATGATATGTATTGCTCCAATGACGAAAAAATAGGATATATATACGATCAGTTCAAGCTTTCTATTAAGCTCATTACGCTCAAAAAAAATGCTCATAAACTTATAGATCGTATACGTTCCAAAAATATTAGTCAGCAAATAAACAATATCGTAGGTATCCATTAACAACTCGCACCTTCTCGCCTACGCTGTAGAAGTCGATCACGAACACACTTTCTTTGCTGTTGGCTGATAGGCAATATCGTTAGATCAGACATTTTCACATAATCATATTGGTATTCAATGACATGATAATAGTTCACCAAATAGGATTTATGAATGAAAAGATAGTCTTGATTATACAGCTGCTGTTCAATCTCGATAAGCTTGCTATAAAACTCATGATGTTGATCCTGCAGCACCATCCTCACCTTTTTACCTTTACTTTCAAAATATAAAATATCTTTGATCGGTATTTTGTTTTGGGTGCGTCCTGATTTATATTCAAAAAAATGATTTCCCCGATCTACTAGATCAATGGCTTTTCTTACCACGGCCTCTATTTTGTATTCTTGCAGCGGTTTGATCAAAAAATTCAACGGCCGAATATCAAAAAGCTCCATAGCGTAGCTGTCTTTTGCCGATATATAAACAATTTGTGTGGTTTCATTATTGAAATCATCTCTGATTTTCCGGCCTACCTCTACCCCATTCAGCATTTGAAGCTCTATATCCAGGAAGATCATATCAAAATACGCTCCATCTAAAAGAAAGTGAATAAGAGCCTCACCAGAATAAAAAACCTCTACTTCAACTTTTTCCGGGAGGCTCTTACTTAATGTTAATAAAATACTTTCCACTTGCGCGCAGACATGATTCTGGTCATCACATATGGCAATCCGTAGCACACTACTCACCCACCTCAGCTCAATACTACCAATTATATCATAACCATACTATATTTTGACAAAAAAAGAAGAAAAGCACCTTAACTCACCACACAAGTTAAAGTGCTTTTCTATATTATTTTTAGATTAATTATAATTTCCATCTAATGCAATGAGCCTTTGAGTACCATAGATCGTTGTTGCTAATACATTGTCATTATAAACGCCGTCTCCAGTTCTACCTGTTACATAAACTTTGCTATTTTCAAACTTGGTTACTACAGTAGAATGTCTCCATATAGTCCCGTTATGACCTTGAACAATATCACCTAAAAATGCATTTGCATATGTCAAAGTCTTTGACGTACCGTATGGCCCAATATTCGTATTACTTGGATTGCTTCTAGTTAAAAACTGATACAATTGGTCTACTCCAGCCCAAGAAGAACTCCGATTGGCCGAACTTCGATAATACCATTGACCTGTACCTACTATTCCACTTCCACCATCATCGTGTAAAGTTGCTCCCCCCGCTAATAATGCATGAGAGGCAAAATTAGTACAATCCCAAGCACCACTCAACTCAGAAAAATCATAATAAGGCACACTAGAACTTGAGCTTGTAGGGGCGTTTTCATCATAATTATTTCTTGCCCAGTCTCTAATGTCTGTACGATTTAGATAGGTTTTAGCATTAAGTTGGAACTCGGCATTTTTGTCTATTCCTACACTCTCTTGAGCATCCAAAATCAATTGTTCATTCTTTTGAATGGATTGCTCTTCAAAATCTTTTATATAGTTTTCTAAAAGCACATCAGTGTTCACTCTTAGAACCTTGGCATCTTGGAAAAGTTGATCAATCGGCCCCAAAGTCACGTCTTCGTACGGTTCATAGCAGCTAACCAACTTTAGTTCACCATTCGAACTTTTAGAGAGCGTTATTTCCAGCAGCTGCGAGCTTGTTGTTTGTTCACTGCTATAGAACCAGCCTCTCTCAACACGTATAATCATAAAGATTTCATTTTCATTTTCTTCCCATTTTTCGGTTTGGTGAGGATTAATTTCAATTTGGTAATCCTTATAGCTTAAATCAAGTACTTTATTCTGTATTTGTCCCAGCTCTATTTTGGTATCCAGCAATTTCTGAACATCTGCGGAGACATCCTTTGAAAAATCGTTATTTTCCCCGAGGTCTTTATGCTTATAGTACTTCTCTACAATACCAGCCGCAAACTTGAAATTATCTTCATTGAGAACCGATTCTTTATTATTGTCCGATACTTCATTGGCCGAAGCTTCTATAGGAGAAAACATAAAACCTATTACCATAATTGCCATGGATAAAAATGCTAAAGTCTTCTTCATCGTAATCCTCCCAGTATAAAGTAATGTTTTCTCCTGTTTTCTCACTCATTCTTAGATTTATAACTTTGACAGCTTGGGGCTCCTATTCTATTCATCGTTCAACGAAATTCAAGAGTTCGAGTTCAGTTCAGTTTCATATTTTTCAAGCTTCTCCATTACACCTTTCATCCATTTCTGATCATCCCATAATTTAGGGTTATCCAGTTTTTTTTCACTCGGGTGACCTGTAGCCATCGTATCTACACCATCTTTGTTACCAAAGTACAAATCTACTATTTTTAATGACTTGTTGACAGACTGAACTAACAGCTTGCAGCTCATTCCGGACCCTTGGTTAGTAAAAGTTAAACGTAAATAGTAAAGGTTGTCATCCAACTTCTTGAGCTCAACTTCCTTAAACTCATTGTCCATGCCGAAATTAACCCCAATACCGCCCTTCAATTCCTGCTGTTGTTCTAATGTCAACATCTTATTAGTGAAAGTAAGCAGATTTTCATTCGCAATGTAGTGTTCAAATGATACAGCTTCCTGCTCTGCAACCGCTCCGGTATACAGATTGACGAAAGCTTTTCCGATTTCCTCAATGGAAGCGTAGTCATTGTTACTAATCTGATCTGCTTGGATTGTAAACTGTTTATTAACCAGTTCATTTAATCTCTCTGTTGCCGATTTTTCTGGCGATTCAACAGAAGCGTCTATTTGAGTTGTTGATTCTTTTGCTGGATTATTGGCCTTCTGTGAATTTTCCTTCTGTGAACAACCCACAAGGAACGCAAATACCAGTACTGCAATACTTAATGTAAATTTCTCCATAGTACCACCTTTTAGTAAATCTCAGTTATCTCGTAGGTTCCGCGAGGTTCAAGACACGTTCTATGTTAATGTGTTATGGCGATCTCATTGCGCTCTAATGTCATTCATAAATGTCCTCCTCCTTTGCTTGGGTTTCGTAAAAATATTGTTCTGGCTTTCCAATCTCAGAATACAGCAGATAATTTACGATGCGGGAGGGTAACAAAATTGATGTATTTTTGGGGTAAAACTTAAAGGATTCTAAGCAAAGATCTACAAGAAATCAAATCCGTAGACGTGCTGAACGGAAATCCATTTGATGTAATTTTATCCTCATTGATTTTAGGTTCAAAAGCAAAATCAGCGGTTGACTAATTGTGAATAGAAGCGCTACGGGTTCGGAGGGTTCTTACGATCGCTGTTAAAGCCCGATTTCTCATTGAACAATGGATATAGGTTGAAATCGATCTTTAAAGGCGAACACTGACGTTTCTTCAGAATCCCTCCTACCCTCTGCTGTGTTCACACGTGGAGTCAACCGCTAATTTTTAGATTGAGCCTTTTTTGCGACAATTTCTTATAAGTTTCGCGCATTTCTGACGTTCGAGTGGCTTAAGGTGCGAAGCATTGGGTCGTCAGACTTAGACGGTGGATGTATCGCCTGAATTGACTTCTCTGATATCCCTCTTGGCGCTCTTGGCGATCAAGGGCGAATGCCCTCAGCAGGAGTGCTGTGTTGAACTAAACCGCTACGCGGTAGCTTTTTAAATCCTACAATCCTTACTGCCATTTTACCACGCTTTCCTTTATTATCTAGTAAAAAAAGGAA
>NZ_JBNPWS010000064.1:0-5625 GCF_050433705.1 Paenibacillus sp. DS2015
ATCCTACATCGTGAATATGAACGGGAATTCGTATCGCATGAATGAAACGAAGGAGTGGCTATTAAAGCAGCAATTAGGTAATTGAAGCACTACTCCACCAATCCACCTATCTATTACTTGGAGAAATTATCTCATCTACTTTGTACTATTATTTCATAGGTGGGGGAGTTTTAAATGCTCATGTGGAGGAATTTTCAGTTGACAATTACATTCGCTATCATCCATCTAAACTCCTCCGCATCATGTATGGTATAACAAGAAACCTGTAGGGTTTATGACTACAGGTTGTCGTTTAATGGTGGAACTCAACCAAATGGAGGCCCCTGAAATGATCATAACATTTCAGGGGCCTCCATCATTCTTTGGCTATATACTTTCTTGTTTTAATGCATCAATGATATTTTCCTTCTTCACTTTTGAACTTGCATATAACATGGCTGAGCTAACAATGATAAATACAGCCACGATAACATACATAATGCTTATCCATGGGGGTGTGAAGTCAAATTGGAAGCTATTCATTAGTGATTTGTACATTAAATACATTACACCGATACTGATCGGTAGACCATAGAGTAGTGATTTTATACCATAAAATATACTTTCATAATTGATCATTTTATTGAAGCCTTTCGGCGTCATCCCAACTGATTTGAGCATCGCGAATTCTCGTTTACGAAGTGAGATACTCGTCGAGATGGTGTTGAATATATTGGCTACAGATATCAACGTAATTAATACGATGAAGCCATACGTAAATACTGACATTAGGAGTAACATCTGATCATTCTCTTGTCTGTACTGATACACATTATAGATATAAATATTACTCTCTTTCATTTCCTCAATTTCCTGTTGTGTGGCCATAGGATTTGATGTTTTCAGATATAACGCTACCCCTATCTGATCTTCCGTATTAACACCGTTTACAGTCAATTGATCCATGACTTGCTCAGAGATGATGATGTTCAAACCACCAATACTTGCTTGTTGTGCTCCCATAGGTAGCTGATCCGTCAAAGCTGCTATCCTAATCTTATTTATGGGCGTCTCTTTTCCAGTTTCCCAATCTACTTCATCTAGGTCAATGCTCTGACCCACTTTTGTATGAATGGCCGTAGTCTCCACGAACTTATGTGATATTTCATCTTCATAAGAAATCTTATCAACCACGATGGCGGACAGGTTTCCTGGATCAATCAGTTGTTTGTAATCTGCGCCCACCCGTTTCGCATAATCTTGTAGGTATTTATCATTTAAGACGTGAACTTCAATGTAATATTGGAATTTCCCTTCTTTTAGCATACTTGGTTCTTCTTTCACCAAATTGTGTAATTCATTCGCGATTACCTTCTCATCAATCCAAGAATGCAATTCAAATCCTTTCATTACACTAAATTCCGTTATATCATCAAGATTAGCTATCGAGTTGATCAACTGATCATCTAAGGGTTCAATTCCGACTGAAGCAACTTTAATATCAAAATTCACATCACCCTGTGATAGTTCAAGCGATTTCCTGAAATTATCTGTAAAATAAGACACGCTCAAGAACAGAACAATACTAATAACAAGTGAAAATACCGTTGCTTGGTACCTCCGTCTATTTCTCTTTAAATTCTTCAACCCAATCTCTGCCTCAACTCCAAAAAGCTTACGAACCAACTTGGAAGTTTTCACTACTTTAGAAGTAAGTTTAACATCGCTCGTCTGACGAATCGCATCAATAGCAGAGATTCTAGATGCTTTTCTTGCAGGTAGATAGGTTGAAATGAAGATCGTTATGATCGACACAGCACAGGCAACCCCTAGTGAACCTGGTGTAATAGACACCGTTAACTCCTCAGTTACGCCAAATGCGCCTTGAATCATCGAATTAATGAACCAGAAAGTAATAGCGATTCCTACAAGTCCACAAATGATTCCAATGGGTATACTGATTAAACCAATAATCGTCCCCTCAAAAAACACCGAATTCCTCTTCTGTCTTGCAGTAGCGCCCACACTAGATAACATACCTAAATGACGAGAACGTTCGGAGACAGAAATCGCAAATGCATTATATATAAGCGATACCGATCCAACAATAATGATGCCCATTATAATCGACGACAATGACAGGATCGTGCTACGCAATCCATCGTTATTCATCACACCATAGTACCGTAATAAACTATTATTAAATTCTATGGACTCAGATCTAATGTTATTTTGTTTAGCTAAATCCTTTGCATGTGCAAATAGGGAACTCTCAACCTTGTTTAATACAACCGTCGCATTTACGATATCATTTGCTCCCAATATACTTTCATCTACATAACTGATGACGGTATATCCCGGTGCCCATGTTGGCTCCCATGTCGGTCGTTTTATGAAACCTACAACCTTATAACTTCTAGCTTCTGTATGCTCTAGTGTTTCAGCCATCTTACCTTCATATGTTAGCAGTCGGTCCGTCTGTTTTAGTGCCGGTGCATCTCTATCCTCGACCCTAGTTCTTTCACCAACATCGAGTGTTAACGTGTCTCCGATCTTGTATACTACTTTCGCGTTCGTTGCAATGTCCTCCGAAATAACAACTTCGTTGTCGGCATGCGGAAGTCGACCTGAACTCAGTTCAATTGGAAATTGCTTATAACCTTGTTCATTATATTCCTTAATATATAAATAGGGTTTATTCGCATTATCTCCCCCTTGTAACAGGGCATAACCTCGATCTCTTGATACGACAAGTGTTTGGGTATCCTCATCTGCATCAATCGCTTTGAGTTGAGATTTATTGACATCTTTATAAAGGACATGCCATTCACCATTGCTAGATATTGATTGCCTTTGCAATAAATCCATAAAGGAAACCCCAAGTGTAGAAACAGCGGTCACCATCGCTACCGAGATAATAACTCCTATAATGGTCACTAGTGTTCGACGTTTGTTCTGCTTCAAATGTCTTACTGTTAATTTGTTAACAATATTCACGGACGAATCACCTCATCTTTGGCAATCCTTCCATCTTCAATGGTGATGATTCTATCAGCTTGTAGAGCAATCCGCTCATCATGAGTAATGATAATCAGCGTTTGATTAAAGGTTTTATTAAACATCTTTAATAAATCAATGATTTCGTTACCATTCTTACTATCCAGATTACCTGTTGGTTCGTCTGCTAGCATAATCGCAGGATTACTAATCAGCGCTCTTCCAATCGACACCCGTTGTTGTTGTCCACCAGAGAGTTGATTCGGTAAATGCTTTAAGCGATTGTCTAGATTTAAAGTCTTCACGATATCCGCGAATTGCTTCTTATCCACCTTATGTTCATCAAGTAGTAGGGGGAGCTGAATATTCTCCTCCACCGTTAAGACCGGAATAAGGTTATAGAACTGATAGATCAAGCCAATTTGTCTACGTCTAAAGATCGCAAGTTGTGTCTCATTGAGATTATAAATGTCTGTGTTGTCAACGAACACTTTGCCACTTGTCGGCCGATCCACACCCCCAAGCATATGGAGAATCGTTGATTTTCCTGAACCCGATGGACCGATGATAGCGATGAATTCTCCTTTATTTACTGTAAAAGATACATCATCAAGTGCCTTTACCGCGGTTTCACCTTTACCATACGTTTTAGACAGATGTTCAATTTTTAATATTTCCATTCTAAGACCTCCATTTGTGCTATTGAGATCAGTATATCTGGCGATCATGACTTTAAAGTGACTGCTACATGACGATTTAGTCACTTAACTTAATGTAATGAATTATTTGTAAAACTTAATGTGAAACTGTGTGCCCATTCCTTTCCCACTCTTGACATGGATATCTCCATTCTGACTTGTAATAATGCTGTGAGATAAGGCTAGTCCAATACCGATACTATCTTCACTTGCATTCTTCCCTTTATAGAATCGTTTAAAAACATAAGGTAACTCTTCTTTCGGAATTCCTATACCATTATCAGCAATGATTACTTCGGTATACAGTGCATTTTCTGTAAAAGATATCGAGATCTCCCCACCCTCAGGTGTGTGTTCCACGCAATTTTTCAGAATATTGATAACAGCTTCAGATGTCCAATTGAGGTCACCAAGAAATGATACGGTGTCTTCACCCTTGATCGAGACCGTTTGTTCCTTAATGTCCATTGGAATCAGGACAGGCTCTAGTGATTTTCGAAACAATGTTTTGACCGAAATAGGATCTTTTTTGAATTGAACCGTTCCTGCATCGATTTTGGAGAACTTTAATAATGAAGATACAAGCCATCCAATTCTTTCGAGTTGAATGCGTATATTACGTGTGAATTCCGTTCTTTTCTCAGGAGGAAGCTCAGGTTCACTTAATAAATCTGCCATGACGGTCATGGAGGTTAGAGGTGTCTTAAGCTGGTGTGATATATCGGAGATCGCATTCGTAAGCTGGACCTTATCATGTTGTAAAAGAGAACTGTGCTCAGATAACATAAGTGTCACTTTGTAAATATCGTTCTTTAGAATACTCAGCTCACCTTCCTGATTATCACGAACGTCT
Source organism: Paenibacillus sp. DS2015 (assembly GCF_050433705.1). Lineage (NCBI taxonomy): Bacteria > Bacillati > Bacillota > Bacilli > Caryophanales > Paenibacillaceae > Paenibacillus > Paenibacillus sp. DS2015. The sequence continues at coordinate 4,528 of NZ_JBNPWS010000064.1, forward strand.
AACGAGTAATTCCCATTACTTATTTGACGTAAATAGCCAGAGAGATTCTCAATCTCCCTGTATCTCCATCTCGTAAATACCAAACTGCATGTAATAAGTAACGCTGAAGTGATACAAGAAAGAATTGCGACAGGTAGTGACATCATTGCCGAGATCACAATGGCTACGAGACTTATCGAACACATTGTAACGAATAACCACCGAATCTCTCTATTTCGAAGCATTCGAATCACCTACCTTATAACCTAGGCCGCGCACTGTTTTAATAATCGTTGGATCTTGAGGGTTGTCCTCTAACTTTTCTCTTAATCTTTTAATGTAGACCGTTAATGTATTATCATTCACAAAGTCACCTGCCACATCCCAGATCCGTTCTAATAGCTGATTTCTTGAAAGAACCTGTCCAATATGATTCGCAAAAATAAGCAATAATCGATACTCTAAGGCAGTCACTGAAATCTCGTTGCCATTCTTATACACTTTTCCTTCTAGTGTGTTAATTCGTATATTTTCGATTTCAATGATTGATTTGGTCTGAGTCTGTTTATGATATCTTCTTAAGACGGATTTAATTCGCGAGAGAAGCTCACGGATACGAAAAGGTTTGGTAATATAATCGTCTCCTCCCATATCAAGCCCCATCACGACATTCACCTCATCATCTATCGCTGTTAGAAAAATAACAGGAATATCACTCCGCTCCTTCACCATCTTACACAATTCGTAGCCATTACCATCGGGTAGGGATATATCAAATAAACATAACGTAAACTGATCTAATTGTTCAGCTATCACCTGTTTAGCAGTTACCGTATCATAACAAAGAACCGTAGAAAAGTGATCCTGTTGCAACGAATATTCAAGACCTGATGCAATTGTTCGATCGTCTTCCACTAGCAATATTTTCATGTGAAGGTCATCCTATCTTATTTTTACTATGAACTATGAGAATACCAGAAATCGCATCTCTCAACCATTTATTGCCCAATGATGGCATATCTTTTGACTACATACAAAACAAGGTTACCACACATGATGCATGGTCACCTTGTTCCTTTCATGCGATACGAATTCCCGTTCATTTTCACGATGTAGGAG
>NZ_JBNPWS010000065.1:0-5079 GCF_050433705.1 Paenibacillus sp. DS2015
GTTTTCTTTTTCGTGCAAAAACAAGAGCAGGCTATCTTTTCGATAACCTGCTCTTGTTCTTGATTTTTGGCCTGCGCCTTAACTTAATGACATTGCCTGAAAGCAGGGTCTTTTCAAGCATAAAAACATATTAGTTTAGTACAAGAATGCTTTAGATATGATAACTAACAAAATGAACAGAACTAAGATCGCCCCTATACCGCTACCAAATCCACCTACACCACCTACACCACCTACACCACCTACACCACCGTAACCTCCAGCAACTTCTCCCATAGTAATTCCTCCTTTCGCTCAGGGTACCTTACTATATGAGAAAAAATAAAATGAGGAGTGGGTTTAAAGGCAAGAAAAATTCAGATTGAAACTTGCGCTTGTATGCCCCACCTGTTCTGCTTGGCGACGCCAGTACTCCCCCAGTAAGGTAACATAGGTATTTGAAGAAGCTATTTCCAACATATGCATTGTCTCGGTATTCTTAAGCTGATAATATGGTATCAAACATCACCCTCAAGGTTGTAATTGGAGAGGAGGAGTGAATACTGGATGGATAGACTTGCATTGTATGCTTCGTTATCTTATCTATTGTTATTAATTTCGTTCATTTGTATGTACTATGTGATTCACAAAAGAACCAAATCTACCCGTTACATTGTTCTAGCTTTGCTCATTGCTTGCGGAACTCCGTTAACCGTGGCATTAATTAACCATAACGTAGTGGACTATGTAGACGCGAACATCGGGCTAGGTCTTTCTTTTATGCTAACCTGGTTCATTACCGGGCTGGTATTTCTGTTGTCGCTGATCATTCGGATCAGAAAAAGAACTCCAATGTTCAAGTAGGGTTAGACTAATGAGGCTGATCTTTCAGTAGATTTCTCTATCGGCGAGACTACCTCTCTTCGTTTCGAAGGCCTTAAAATCCCCCTCATCTCCACAATCTTTTTCATATCATTGTATAGTTTAGTTGCTAATATGATAATATGCCTAGATTATTTTTCACACATTCTTCAATAAAAGCCATCTTAAACAAAGGGATTATTCATAAAAAGAGACCACATTGGCCTATGCCTTTGTGGTCTTTCGTATGGTATGAGATGCATCAAAAAGATAAAATTTTCGTTTAGAATAAGAACGCTTTGGAGATGATGACCAGCAATATGAACAATACTAATATTGCCCCTATGCCTCCACCACCAACACCGCAACATCCGCCAAATCCACCAACAACTCCACCCATAGTAATTCCTCCTTTTTCAACTTGAGTACACCTTACTATATGTGAAAGTACAAAATGCGGACTGGGTATAATGGCAATGAAAATCAGCCCTGAATTATAGTTAGAAAGTTCAGTACTTAAGGGGCATAAATAAATCATACGCAATGCCTTCTCCGCAAACTGTCCTTCAACGACTGGGTACATCATGGTATTATTTACCTATATCTGATAGACTTATTCCAAAATAATATTTATGGAGGATTATATGAACACGATCATCAAAGTAGCATCAGCTATTTGTATCGCAACACTTTTATTAGTCGGATGTTCTTCGGACAAAACCAATGAAACAACGGATGCAGTGAACAACACTAAGGCAGAAGAATCAGCCGAGGTGAACAAGCCAATCTCTACACCGATAGCTGAACCCGTACAAGAACCCGCAAAAGAAGTCGAAAAAGAAGTCAAAGAAGAAGTGAAAAAAGAAGTGAAAAAGGCGAAGAAATTATCTGCCGATGAATCAACGGCTTTGGATTATGTGACAATTTATTTAAACGGAACAGACATTGAGAAAAAAAAGAAATTCGTTCAAGATAAGATCTACCCTGATGTACAACCTTTATTTCAACTGGCCGAGTCCAGCGTTACTGAAGAAAATAATCGTTTCAATAATCCAAAAGTAGTTGAGTCAATACCATTTGAAAGTGAAGATAAAAAGGGACACTTTGTATTGATCAGCTCAGAGGACAGTAAAGGTAAGAATAAAGAAATTATCATCTTAACATTAGACGGCAAAATGGCATGGGGATATACAGATTCTACTAAAGAAGATGAAAAGATGGCCTTTGATCAGGCTAGAAAACAATTCAAATAACCCATTCCACCCTTTCCACATGGTAACAATAACCTCCTCCGAGAAATTATATTATTCATAGTACGCTATTGTGGGTAATAACCTAATAAGGAACACAAATGAGAAGAGGAGTTGTTATTTATGAGTACACTTTTATGGGTCATTATTATTATTTTAATTCTTGGTGGCGGAGGTTATGGTTTCTTCGGTCGTCGTCGTTAGGTGTAGGCTACATACTTAAATAGAAATAACCCAGTGCCATTCCGGCATTGGGTTATTTCTTGTGGAGTCTATATTCCCTATACATGTTGTCTTCTCCCTCTCATTCCATGCTTAAGTCCATCCTAGTTGAGGATTAATCATACCTAATTCCTTCTCTAACTCCTTATAATTACTACTCGATACAGTGCAGCGTTTAGATCTACTCGAAATATCAGTTTCGAAATATGCCACTTTAAAAATTTTATCCAACATCTTAATTTTGTTCATATTCACCATATTATTACGATCTACAAGCTTGAATTTATACCCACTATTGTTCAGTACTTTATTCCAATATCTCAGGGTGCCTACAGTGTAGTATGTCTCATCCTTCAACTGGACGATAATTCGGTCTGTTCGACCATCATATTCAAAGAATAAGATGTCATCGATTTTCAGTGTGGTTAATCCTGTATTTCCATCAATGTCTTTGGTTACAGTAAGAGAACTCATGTGGATCATCCTCCATTGGTTTACTTGAGAAGTTCCTTAGGAATTTCTCCCTTATAGAAATAAAGAAAACTATTCGTACTTATAACATTTCTTGCAAAAACCGTCAAGAGGGTTGCAATTGAAAAGGCAAAGTTAGACACTGCGTTCACCTCCTTCCCCGAACTATGGTGAGGCTCTGTATAAAAAAACTTGCTGCTATCACGGGTGATACGATGATGAAGTTTAAAGATACTAGTATGAGGGCAATCAATTTTAGCAGAGGGTAGTATCTTTCAGGTATGGCGGACTGTTCATTCATTCCAGAGGGTGCAAATAAAAGTATCAACAATAGACTAGCTCCAGTTAACAATTCTACATAATAACCATCAAAGTTTGCGAAGGATACTACTGTAAAAAGGGTAATGCTACAAATCATACAACTCATTCCTGATTTAAGGTGTATACCACCCGTGAGTTGCCTTAATACCGCAAATGAAATCAGGATAGCGACAACATGCGTCACCTTCCCTGTAACCATTGAAATCATTAACGATCCTGTAATAATAAATACTATATTCAACAACAGAGCTAATCCATACTTGAGCACATCCACCGAAGAAGGGTGGTTAGGGGCAGATTGCTTTATACCTATTGCTATTTTGAGAGCCAAAGATTCAATCATTGAACTTCTCCTTTATCAGAGCATAATACAACAGAAATAACAAGGAACATATGAAAAACACGATATTCAATGAAAGCTCATTTTTATAAAGAAGAGCAGTAAATACGAGCAGAAAAATAATGATCAACAAAACAACAATTATTCCTTCCCATTTCAACCTGAATCTGTCGAAATCGAAAGTAAATCCTATGCCAAATTTGTACAATCCCCATGCAATTAACACGCTAATTACGCCACTGAGTGATTGAGTAAGATATCCATTTCCTATCGATGATTGCGCAGCATCAATCGATCCAAAATAGACTAGCAGGATTAAAGTTTGAATGATTGCGAAGGCTAAGTAACCTGCTATAGATACGATTCCCGCCCAGACCAGTGAAATCTTTACCACCGTATTTAAAAGAAATATAAATAACACAATATTTACAAGCGGCACAATATAAGCAAGCGAAAGCTCATTTCGCAGGAAGAAACTTTGTAAATTCATAAGTAATATCATAAATAAAGCCTGCCACATATAATCCGTAGCTTTAAGCCTAAATATAGACAACATTAGAACAAAAAGCCCAACGCCTTCAATAGTCGAAAAAACTAAAAATCCAACAGACTCAGATAACACATCAATCCCCCTCTTTATATGAGACTATGGGTTCAGCAACATTATATTCCTGATTCAAATTTACTATATACTATAAATGGGTACTACGTGAAGACAAAAATTAAAAATCACAAAAAGTAACATTAATGTAGCTTTTATTCAACGAAATACTCTCTCGTGCTGCGTATGATAATACGATATTCTGTCTGATTAGCATGGATATTTTCTGTTAGCTCTGATAGACTGTTTGATGATTGTTATCATACTTAGGGGGAACAAAATTGAATAAACAACTATTTAAAAAGTGGTGGTTCTGGGGTATTGTTATTTTGATTATAGGAGCTATTAATGGTGCAAGAAATATAATAACACAACAACCCGAAGAAGTAAGTTCCAATCAGATAGAAACTGTACAAGCTAAAAACTCAGTCATTGTACCGGAGCAACCCTTCTCATCTGATGAGCCCATTACCGGAACCTTAGGGATCTCAGTAGATCAATTCACTCAAGCATTCAACAGCAGTGCCAAGGAATTCCAAACAGGATTAAAGATATCTAAGCTAAGTATTATACCAGATGATGTTAATGACAATTTCATTTATGTGCTAGTCGATAATTTATCTTTGCAAGGAATTGTTGATAAAACAACGGGGAACCTCCGTCAAGTTACTGTAACTAGTCGTGGAGATGGCAGTGCTGACTCTGGCGCGGATATTCTATTATCTATTGGCGTCCTCATTATGGCAACTAACCCAACCCTAAATACCGAAGATCGTGGTGCAATTATAAGAGATATTGGCTTTACGGATGAGAATACAGATTTCTCTAATCTTAATCGATCAACCGTTCGTAATGGCCTACAATATCAGATCGAATCTTCAGACACGACCGGCATAAGATTTAGTATTTCAGAAGCTATTGAATAATTGGTGCTACCCAGCTAGAGTGAAGGACTGAATATTATTTCAGCCCCTCCTCATCAAACCGTACGTGAAGTTTTCCTTCATACGGCTTTCCGATGTTCTTCTTTCATG
>NZ_JBNPWS010000066.1:0-4633 GCF_050433705.1 Paenibacillus sp. DS2015
TCGATACTTAAAACAGGTATATTCATATAACCTCCTTAAAGTCACTGGGGCCAGCACTTTTGGTCTCCACAGGTTGGCACGGTGATACGGGCTCAGAGGCCCAACCAGCTGAATCGGGGTATGAACAAAAGGCGAGGGCATAAAACACTTTATGCGACGGGATCTAAGTCCCAACAAAGCATGCGTTTTTCAGCCCAGTGTTTCCTCCAGTATAAAGAAAAAGTTCATCCCCGAGCCAGTCGGGTATGAACTGAGAATACCAACACCGGATTCCTAGTGAGGGCATTCGCCCTTGATCGCCAAGAGGAATTTCCGAAAAGTAAATTCAGGCGATACATTCAACCAGCTAAGTCTGACGACCCGTTCCGACCCGTTCCCTTTGGTCACTTAAGCTCAGGAATGCCAAACGTTATTGGAGGGCATTGGATGTTGTTTTGAATAAAATCAATTCAGTCTAAACAGGTCGATATTTCTGAGAATAGAGAAATCGACCTGTTGGGTCGTAGTTAGTATGACGTCAAACCCAGATACGTTGCTATATTTGGACGCGGTCGAAGAATCTTTGTACTTTGGATGGATCGATGGAGTCAAAAAGATAATATCTGAAACTGTGCGAGAAAAGGCTACAAGAGAAAAGGCAAGCATATGAGAATTTCATGGCATTTTCAGCCAACAGCTCCTACCAACCGATGGGAGCGAACTTCGACTACGCTATGGTTACTTCTTGTTCTTCGCGAAAATATTTATATTATTTTAATTACGGGGTGCAGTTCAAATAATAGGTGGGCGTGTGAAAGCAGCCATAGATTAACGTCATTTATCGTGTTATGGTAAAATAAGATGTAACATAGATAAATGAATTCAGAACTTGGAAGAGGAGTACAGAAATGGAGATAAATCAGGTTTACAAGGAGTTGAAGTCACTAATCCCGCTAGCGGAAATTCAGTGTCATGAAACTTTAAAGGATCATGTATATACCCAAATGGGTGGGAATGCGGATATTCGTGTTCAACCATCTACATATAACGAAGTTCAAAGTATCATTAAATATGCAGCAGAGCATAAACTAACGATTACAACACTTGGGAATGGATCGAATGTCATTATTCGAGATGGAGGTATTCGCGGGATAGTTCTTCAGATGACCCAATTACAACAAATGACGGTTTCTGAACATACACTATGTGCTCAAAGTGGGGCATCCATTATACAAGCGTCACGTATGGCCTTAGATGAGCACTTGACCGGGCTTGAATTTGCTTGTGGCATACCGGGTACTGTAGGTGGGGCGCTTTATATGAATGCTGGGGCTTATGGAGGAGAAGTTGCTGATGTGCTCATAGACGCTCTTGTGGTGGATTCCAGCGGGAATCTATTGACCATACAGCGAGAGGATATGGCGTTGGGTTATAGAAAAAGTATCTTTGCTGGTGGACTGTATACCATATTAGAAGCAAGATTTAGCCTACAACCTGGTGATCATACCTCTATAAAAGAAAAAATGGATGAATTAACATACTTGAGGGAGTCTAAGCAACCATTGGAGTACCCTTCGTGTGGAAGTGTATTTAAGCGCCCTCCGAATCGGTTCGCAGGTCAATTGATCCAAGAGAGCGGATTACAAGGTGTACGGATCGGTGGAGCAGAAGTATCAACGAAACACGCTGGATTTATTGTTAACGTAGATAACGCCACTGCAAGCGACTATATCGGTTTAGTTAATCACGTGAGAGACACGGTGAAAGAGAAATTTGGAATCGATTTAGAAACCGAAGTGAAATTTATAGGTGAAGAATAACGAAGGTTCTCAATGGGTCTATGAATCACAGTGTGACTATATCTTTATAAAACAAGCTATCGCATTCTAGGTAGCTTGTTTTGGTGTTTCAAATCTTAGATTGTATGCAGGAATAATTGATTTCCTAGCGAATCATATTGTTTGTGAATTTAGTAACAAGAAAGGAGGAGGGATGATGATTGAACTCAATCATGTTTCTAAACTTTTCGGAGAGAAAAAAGTTGTGGATCAATGAATCTTTACAATTGAAGAGGGTGAATTGTTTGGTTTTCTAGGTCCAAATGGTGCGGGTAAAACGACGACCATACGAATGATGACAGGGTTAATACAAGTAACCGAAGGAGAAATATTAATAAATAAGATGAATATTTCAGAACGGAAAAAGGATATTCATGCGCAAATTGGGATTGTTTTCGAACTGCTTAATCTCTACCTCAGATCTTCTATTAAAGATAATCTCAAGCTATTTGCAGATTTATATGGCGTGTCTAATATTCGTCTAATTGAAGTTATGGAGAGCTTACAGCTGCAGGAGAAACAAGATGTTAAAGTGGGTACCTGGAAACAAAGTGTCTTGATTGCTAGAGCCTTATTGCACAGTCCTAAGGTGTTATTTCTAGATGAGCCTACGAGTGGGCTTGACCCTAATACGGCTTCACTCATCCGGCATTATATTAAACAATGTAAGCAACGGGGCACGACGATTGTACTCACAACGCATGATATGCAAGAGGCCGACGAGTTAAGTGATCGTGTTGGAATTATGTATAAGGGAAAGCTTGTAGCTATGGATCATCCTAGGCAATTAAAGAGCATATATGGTTCAAAAGAAATTCATATCGAGTATAACGAGGATGGACTAGTGGTATCCAAGAGACTTCTAGCGGATGAAGAAGATACGGTTGAGCAAATTTATCGAATCATGCTGGATAATCAAACGATAAGTATGCATACCAAAGAAGCTTCTTTGGCGGATGTATTCGCTAGATTGACGGGAAGTGAATTGAGTTGAATAACGTGAATAAGCTATTGAAACATGAAGTGAAAGAGATAATCCGCAATCCCTCTATGATCATACTTATCCTTCTGCCCATCGTCATGTCAAAAATAATAATCGAGGTTATAGATGCGAATGTCAACAATTTCATGCTGTTGTCTACTTGGATTTTATTCGCTCAGGTGATGGTCGGCATTATGATAACTGGGCCCAATCTGATCGAAGAGCGAGAGAGTAAGACGATGGATGCATTGCTTGTTTCACCGCTTTCTTTCAGACAGATTCTGGTGGCCAAAAGTTTGGCGGTATTATTGTTCTCATTATTGTCTCAAGTGCTCGTTCTACTTATTAACGACGGATTGAATAGTGGGCTCGTTCTCTCCTTGCTGTATATGGTTTTGGGTGGCGTTGTATTTGTACAAATCGGGTTGATTATTGGGTTGAAAGTAAACTCTTCTAAAACAGGTTCTGCGATATCGTCTGCGCTAATGATCGTCTTTTTCTTAGTGCCTACCCTGTACCTATTTTTACCAGACTGGAGCTACATATTTGTTGTAATAATTCCAAGCATTGAGATCGTGGAGAATCTGAACAGTGTTCTAAATGTAACAGGAATAATGTTCACCGAAACCTTGTTGTTAGTACTATGGATTGTTATTCTCGCATTATGGATAAGATGGGGAGAAGAATATGAAACAACAATTGATTTCTGATTTAGATGAATTTCTTACATTTATTAAATCATTAGACACCCTAAAGGATGGAATTTGGTTTGCGCCATTAAGTGAAGGGAAATGGAGGATTTATGATATTGTTACACATATCATGAAATGGGACGACTATTTTAATAATGTTACCTTTCCGATCCTAGCGCAGAGAGAACTTTCAGAATTAAGGGAACATCATGATTATTTGGGATATAATGAACAATCCATTCAATATGGAAAAGGAAGAACAAAAAAAGAAATCATTGATGAAACAATACAAAATCGACTCATAATGATTTCTAATCTAATTAAGCTGGAAGATAATAAATTTTCTGCTCTTTACCTGGGTGACCGAGGATTCACTTTAACATCTTATATGACAGAATTTTTTACATCTCATGACAAACACCATATGAAACAAATTCAAGATTTTTTGGTAACCCGGGCTTCTCAAATGGCAAGGTATAGAACATTCCTGGCTTAATAAAGCGACAGAAATCTGTTTAGAAGATATTATTTCTAAAGCATATGAGGATGGCGGATGGCAGATAGAATGGGAGCCCCCAGGTGAAACGGCGAGATTAGAATGAAGAGCCTATAAGACTCTGAAGAGTTTAATGATACTAAATTTATACAACAAGATTAAACTATGAAGTTACTTCGGTGAAGGCGCTGGCATCATGATGTTTTTCAGCATCGTCGCGGACGATCCTTGGTCGCCAAGAGGGATTTTCGGAAAAGAGGCATCAGGCGACACATCCAACCAGTTAAGTGGCAGATCCACCAGGTCAAGATTGCTCGATTCACTTGTTCATTCAGACAACATAAGCCGTTTGTACGTCAGAAAACGCAACGCTATCCAAAACTGCTTAAGAAATTATATAAATCTGGAGGAAAATATGATGGAGATCTTAAAAAAGGCTCAAAGCATAAATACAACTCATTGAATTATTTGGATTTAGAAGATATTCAAATTAATTCGAATGAAGATTTAATTATTGAGCAATAATGCAATTATCATATGTAACAAAACATCTGTATATGTCAATCAAAATGTTGACCACCTTGCTAACCCAATAGTTGACCACCCTGGCAGAAAAAAATGGGCACTTGTAGGTGCCAGTGTGAGT
>NZ_JBNPWS010000067.1:0-4468 GCF_050433705.1 Paenibacillus sp. DS2015
GCCATCCAAACATGTCGTACTGCAGCTTTAGGCGGTCATGTCGACCAATGTAATTCTTGCGAAGATTTGAAGGTGTCCTACAATTCCTGTCGCAACCGTAATTGTCCCAAATGTGGGAATTTTAAAAAAGAGCAGTGGGTTCTGGATCGAACCTCTGAACTCCTACCTGTTCCTTATTTTCACACCGTTTTCACGGTTCCTCACACATTGAATCCTTTGTTCTTAGCAAACCCCAAACTGATGAACAGTATTCTTTTTAAAGCTGCGTCCCAAACGCTTTCCAAGCTGGCCTTAGATCCTAAGTTTCTGGGTGCACAAATCGGGGTAACCATGGTGTTGCATACGTGGGGACAAAACTTGTCTTTTCATCCCCATGTTCACTGCATTGTACCAGGTGGTGGACTTTCAGCTTCCGGCTGTACCTTCATGCGCTCCAGGAAAAAATTCTTCATTCCCGTAAAGATCCTCTCCAGAGTGTTTCGAGGTAAATTCCTTTGTTTCTTGAAAAAGGCTTATGCAGAGCAGTCACTGATATTTACTGGATCCTCTCTACCCTACGCAGAGGAATCTTCTTTTCTCGCGCTCGTAGATGAACTCTATGAACCCGATTGGGTCGTCTATTGCAAAAAACCGTTCAAGAGTTCCTTTCACGTCGTCAAATATTTAAGTCGGTATACGCATAAGACGGCGATTTACAACAACCGGCTGATGGCGATGAATGACCAGACGGTAACCTTCCATTTCCGAGATTACAAAGATGATGGAAAAGTGAAGCCTCTGACTTTAGATGCGATGGAGTTTATGCGTAGATTCATGATGCATGTGCTACCCTCTGGGTTTCAAAAGATTAGATATTATGGCTTTCTCAGCAATGCCAACCGGAAAACCAAACTACTGAAGTGTTTGCGGCTGACTCGTACACCGATTAAACCCAAAGTAAAGTTAACGGCGAAGGAACTTATTTTCAAATTAACCGGTGTGGATATTTCGATTTGTCCCTCCTGTGGAGGAACTTGGTGTCAGATATTGACGTTGAATCCGGGCGTTGGGTAAGCGCGATGAATAGCATACTTTTCACTACGATGCCTGATCTGGGGAGGGGGGAGGTATGTATTTATCCGTAAATGAACACGCTGACCTTAGAAGTTTGAAAGTGAAGTCTCTTATATTCTGCTACATTCAGGGATGGAAGTAAATAACAAAGCCCATAGGCTAGCAAATATTCGCGGCATCGTTCAACATGGATTTGCGCAATTGCGCGTCACTTTTCTGCTCATATGTTCACGATCGTGGTAGCCTTCATACCGTCGTTATGAAGGCCTTTTTTTCGGGCAACTGCGCAACCAATCCAAAGTGTTATCTGATGGGAACTGAACTGCCGGAAGGACAAGAGGTACCACAGGAGCTTGTCACCCTGACTGTACCTGATCAGACCTATGCCGTATTCGATAGCCGTGATACGTTTCCGGATGATGCGGAGATGGGCCTGGAGATTCTGAATGTATGGCGGAGAATTTATGCGGAATGGTTCCCGTCGGCAGGATTTGAACAAGTGGAGGGACCGTGCATGGAGAAATACTACTGGACCGATGATAAACAGGATGAAGCGATTTGCGAGGTATGGATTCCTGTGGCAAAAAAGCTATAACGTAAGTTAATATCCGCTTGTGGCCACCTGTAGGGTGGCTTATTTTACTAAATAACAAGTGCAGGCGGGAGCATGTCCTTGTTCAGCTGATTGGCAATGTAGGATTTCCCATTGCTCTTTCTCTCATTCTCCTTCAAACGATTCTTGGTAAATTTAATAAACAAATGGACGGATGAGAGGGCGTTTAGCCCAGCTTGATAAGACAATGAATCTATTATTGAGGTCATTCCATCAAAGTGATGCCAAGGCACCTTAAATGAATGATACTGAAATTTGAAAACCATGTATATACCCTTAGGGGGTGTTATCGCTAACCAAGGAGAATGAGTAGATGTACTCTGGCAACGAGTACTATCACTGATGTAAAATTGATGTAAAACATCAACATATTTGAGCGGAATGAACCTTCCATTGAGAGATGTCCATTAGCAATAAGCCCGTCAGATCAAGGATTCTACGGATTGTAACAGAGCAATTCCCATGGCAGTATGTTCCCGCATACGGTGCATGTGGAGTCGGTTGTGTGGTTGAGGAGGGAATAGTGCAAGAGGTTATTATCTCTTGTTTCATAAGGGTTTTGGGTTGTGTTACAGGATTCTTGAAGTAGGTAATACAGGGGCTTATAAGGCTCGCTATATCTTCTTCCACGATCTGCGGCATACGACGGTCACACTACTCATTAACCATGGCTTTCATGCTAATCTCATCTGGTGCTTTCACGGTTTTGCAACTAGGCATGCAGGAAAAGCTGGCAGTAAGAAATTGTGGTCAGTTTTTTAACGTACTTGTCTTGGCAGCTCTCGGAGATGGAATCTTTGAATGATTTCGTAATAATTGGCGAAATCCATATATCAAGTGAAGAAAATAGAATATTCTTATCGATGAGAGTGGTCCTTTTTAATGGATTATGGACAGGAACTACCTGACATTTCATTATAAAGGCTCTTTTTTATGCCAAATTACATTAATCACAGAAAACATTGAAAATTAAGGTAATATTTACAAAACGTTTGCACTTTTATGTGTAATAGAATATTGTATAAACATACACTTTATGGATAAACATTAAATCTATTCCAAAAATGACATATAGTATAGAGATACATAAAAGATGTTTTTGGCTATTCGTAGTTTTACATGGGTAATGTAAGTCTATAAATCTTGGACAAGGAAACTGTATTCTAATCAAATCGCTATATTGTTCTCCACCTGATCATCATAATGAGCAGTCCCTTTCAAAATATGGGAATGCTAGTGGTGGACAAGAGAATTCGATGAGATGAGCGGGTAATGGCTCTAAACTGATTGCGATTTTTTTGTCTTAGATATCGAAGGTAAGTGTTCTTCATTCTTTAACTAAGTATACCGACTACTCTTTAAATCAGCAATTGTCCGTTGTTCTTTGCGTCTTGTCTCATCAACTGTCGTATTAAAGATTTTCATGACATGGATTATGTCATCCGTATGGCTGCATTTCTGTAGTAAATGGACCGTAAAATCCACTGATCTTTCCCTACCGCTAAGTGTAGCACCTTGAGAGTATTTAGGTCCTTAACCAGAGAGACATAATTGTATCCTTTTGCCGATAGGTTTCATCTATAACAATGTTCTTCCTAAGTTGGTTACTTCCTCGCTTCATCCACATAATGGTCGGCATAAAGTTAAAGTGGTATCATGCTTTCCAAGTAGCCTAGAGACTTCTTCACTGGCATCACTTTAGTGAACAAACACCATAAAGGCTTCAAATACAACGAAAAACCGGATTGCAAGTTTAGTGGATTTACAGATTTAACCAGTACTATAATGAAAAAAATCAAGTTCCTGACATTACCGTTCTCTGCCATAGTCATAAATTCGGCAGCTTGGTTTACCGTAAGTACCAAAGGTATGCTTACTGACTGACTTATACAGTGCGGAGTGGATCTGCAGTTCTTTTTAGTTCCGCATTAAATGTAACATTGTAAACTTCCCATGACCCTAAAATTATCAAGGATCTATTAAAATATTTCGTTTCTCTTCAACAAAGGGAGCCCCTTCCAAAATTCTACTACAATGATTGACGGCAAATAGTCATGTTAGACTGGGAGTGCCAGATTTTACATATTAGACCATTACCAAATGAACGATTGGCGGTGCATAGTGTAATGACTTTAGAAGATGAAAAGTCTGGAACATCAGCAAAAGTGGATCAAATGCTAGTTCGTATATTTACTGAGCAATTGTTAGAGGATGAATGGAAAGAACTTTATCAAGCGTTGTGGACGAGATACTCGCCTATGATTATGAAGAGGCTTCGCAGTGATTATGCTGTAAATGAAGTGTTTCAGGATTGGATGATTGCTTTATATCAAGCAAGTAATAAGAAAATTCCAGATAATCCAGTGGGATATTCAATGCAAATATTACTTAACAAGATTGTGCGTTATATAAGAAAGCAGATTGAATATCGACAACATGAAGTCGAATTGGAGACTGCGGCAACGAAATATACAGAGGAAGAAGTCTGGGTTTTCGGTAATACTGTAGACACATCAAATATGTTATTTCGTCTTCACATTCAAGAGTCATTGAGTAAGTTATCTGAAACTGGACGCCAGTACTTCATATTGCATAATTACTGCGGATATACTTGCAAGGAAATTGCTTACTTTTATGATGATACTTTTGCTGCTGTTACAAAGCGTATTCAGCGTACAAAGAAAAAAATACTTACAAGTTTCTATCATGTCAACACCAACTTAATAATCCCCAAAAGTAGCAGTTGAAAATTCCCTACATCGAGCAAAATTATGAATCTTTATCTTCCGTAGAATCTGGTTT
>NZ_JBNPWS010000068.1:0-3649 GCF_050433705.1 Paenibacillus sp. DS2015
ACCTCCTTTTTCACTAGATGATAAAGGAAGGCTTGGTGAATGGCACTAAAGGTTTGTAGGATTTGAAAAGCTACCGCGTAGCGGTTTAGTTCAACTACTAATCCACGCACTCGTTTTATCCCCACATACAATTGGATAGACGAGTTTGCTTTAATCTCCTCTGTATGTGGATAGACGAAGTTAGATCCTATCATCCCATATCTGCGAAATGTAGCATGACATACCTAGATGAGTATACATTCGCTATCGTTATTCCAATCCCCTCCCAAGTTATTCAACTTCAAATTTAGACAAAAAAAGACAAACGGCTCATTAGAGCAATCTGTCTGCAAGAATATATCTAGATATAGATGAATACTTGTTATGGAGGGAAAATCAAAGATCAAGTACGCTATAACTTGCAATTTAGATTCAATAATTTCATGTTATTCTAGCTTTTATCGCTATTGGCCTCACATCGAAGAATGCAAAGAATCGATATACAGTTGCCTTCTCCTAGTTAACAAGTAAATTTACTGCCCTCTTGGATTGTATGAGAAATCATAATCCGCTATCATTATAAAACTTAGCTTATCCTTTTTTATCAAAATTCATTGACAACGAAACAAAGCGTTCTTCAAATCGTTCTTTAAATCTATTTTCTTCGTTAGACTTTAATAGTTCATAGTTACCATTGTCAGTACGTTCCAGTAGATAAGTTAGCATCTTTGTTCCATAAGTAGTATCAGTTATTCCCTCATCTCCATATGCCTCAATCACGTTATCATACTTGTCACCATAACCTATTCCTCTAAATGTCTTATACTTCTTATTATTAGGAGTGCTGTCTCTTATAATAATTCCATTTACTTTATTATCTTTATAATGGAGTTCTACTCCGTCAAAGATATATAAATGCATAAAGTCTATTGTATCCACATGTCTTCCAATCAACTTACCAATTTCATCCACGGAAGTTCCCATACCTATAGTAGTTCCGTTGTTATCAATGAAATTAAAGTCCTTTTCAATAAATAAATTATGTTCAAATATTTGATTAGATTCGGTATTATTTGAATTATAACCACCTGATAATACTAAAATGAGTGTGAATATAAGTTTTATCAATTCATACAATATCCTCTCTTATTTATTGCCAGCGACCGGGTCAGACAGGACTAAGCCCCGAAGGTCTGTTCACATCAATATGCTCCTTCGAAATGCAGCTGGCAGACCGAGGGTATGTCCCGAAACTTGAACACATTGTTACCTGATGACCTTGACTTCTTCTACTCTACTATCCATTTTTCATTATTATTTGTCATTTCTCATGTCAGTTTGATCTATCTTTTGGAATCGTGTCGTTCTTCTTGCTATTAGAGATGTAAGAACTAAACCTAGACATAACCCCGAGATAGGTGAAACAACTACTATCCCGATGACATTATTGCTAGTGGTTATCCATAACTTTAGGCATGTTGTAGCAACTGAAATTGTTATTGCAATTAACCAAAATAATTTCTTTTGTTTCCTAGTGACTTTTGGCATTCCCCCAATAGTGGGATTACTTCTATAGAGGCGACTAATGATGACTACAAATATGGCCAATAATCCAAATACCGATAAACTATGTTGCAACATCTTATATAACGGAAGATTAAAGAATAATACCTCACTTAAGAGTGAGAAACGAATAACGAAATAACCGTGAACATGGGTAAAGGCATCTAATGTGATATGAGATATAAATCCAACTACCACAGATAGCATAAAAAATATCCAATCCCTTAAACTTCTAAGTCCCCATTCACCCATGATATTATACGCTCGCTGATTAAGGTTAAATATCGAAGGTAGATGTATCACAAATGATTCTTTAACGGTAAAATGAAATATGACTGCAATTAAGAGACACATAGGAATGCCCTGAAAAAACAATCCGGCAATAGAATGGCCGATACTGCTGTATGGTTCTAACATCAAAAAATACTCAAAATCAGGTGCCATACTTCCTAGTATTAGACCGGTTAAATTATAATATTTAGGGCTTATATATTTCAAAGGAATTGCATAAATAGGATGTGCAAAGGTGAATGGCATAAAAACTCCTATGATCCGTTTTTTTCTTACTCTTTAAATAGCGCAGTTTTCGGATTACGTTGTGCATTCCTGACGTATAATTACTTTCACAGTCAACTTCCTTCTTTGTCTCTAAGTAGTTCTTCAATTAATATACCATTGATTTTCAGCCCTGAAATATCACAATCGATTAGTTCCATATTGGATAAATTACTATTGCGAAAAATGATAGGCTTATATTGTCCTTCAGGACTATAATTCGCATCCCCTTGCTGGGGCAGCACAATATTAAGAAATTCCGTTCCTATCAGCTCAACATGATCAATAACCGCATGACTTAAATTTGCATTTTGGATTACTGTTTTCGATAAATTTGCATTGGTAATTTTTAGCTCAGATAAGTTTACGTCATTCATAACCCATCCGCTCATATTTGCATTGTTGATCTGGGACTTTGCTAGATTAACATTCTCAAAATTGAGCTCCTGTGCATTAACGTCTTTAAATGTCGACCCCGAAATATCCACCATGACTACCTCTAACTTCTCAACTTTCAATTCCATTAAAATTTCTCCATTCAGATTTATGTACTCATTCCAGGAATGATAAATTAACTCGATGAGTATACATTCGCTATCGTCATTCTAATCCCCTTCCAAAAATATATCACATCACCACTTCAAAATTTAGAGAAAAAAAGACAAACCGCTCATTAGAGCAATCTGTCTGTAGGAATATCTAGATATAGATGAATCCTTGTTATGGAAGGAAATCAGAATCCGAAATCCGCCTTCCTATATCGGGGATTAGCTTATCTGTATTTTCAATTATACTTCTAGTTCACAAGCCGCTGCCGAAGTAGTAGACTCCTCTTCACATTCCGTTGAACAGAACCCTTTGGTCACCTCTTCGCATTTCTCGCAGCAAATATGTCGTTTATCACATACGTTATCCGTACAATTAATATAACGGTCAGATGGTTCATCACAATGCTTGCAGGTTGATATCATTTTATCTTCTTCTGTCTGATTGATAGTTACGGAAATACGATCGTCAAATACATAACATTTACCATCGAATAATCTGCCTTTCACTTCCGGATCTTTACCATAAGTCACGATTCCACCATCCAGCTGATAGACATCCTTGAAGCCTTGGTCAAGAAGCACACTACTTAATTTCTCACAACGAATACCGCCGGTACAATAAGTTATTATGGGCTTATCCTTGTGTTCACTTATATTCTCTCTTAGCCATTCCGGAAATTCCTTAAAGTTTTCTACCTCTGGTCTAATCGCATTACGGAAATGTCCAATATCATATTCGTAATTGTTTCTTCCGTCTATAACGATAACATCGTCCCTTTGCAAATATTCGTAGAATTGCTTGGGATTTAGACGCTTTCCTGTATTGACTGTAGGATCAATCTGCTCATTATTACGCAGAGTCACGATTTCATCTCTATGCCTTACATGCATCTTTTTAAAGGCATCTCCGCGGGTCTGTCAATAGTTTTGTGTAAACTCTTTTAATATGGCTTCTCCCCGAGGGGAGATAAAAATCATTTCACATACTGCCCAACACGTTCTGG
>NZ_JBNPWS010000069.1:0-2866 GCF_050433705.1 Paenibacillus sp. DS2015
TCTGGTCAAGCTTTTAAAACGGGTTGAGTCCACAATTGGAAATTAACTTCCAATAAAACCTTCTCTACTGGGTAGGTTTATTTAGGTACGTCTTTATTTTATCTATAAAAAATATATTAATGATAGACTTGACTTTGATTAGCTGGTTTATGCGCTGTTTGTGCCATCTTTGAAGTACCTTCACATTACTAGATTAATTTCAATTTTCGATACTTTATTCTCAATAAACTCTAGAGTGAAAAGAATATAATCATTCGTTGTTGAGTAACCCCAATTGTTGTCATCTAAATAAGCAGGATTCTTATAGAGTTCCACCACTTTTTCTATAGAATCTCCGACTCTTAGTCCTCTCGGGGTTAGGTAATCAGTTGATGTTACTTCAATAGAATAAATTTCATCATTTATTAGATAAACAATTGTTCCATCAACATAAGTTAATTTATACATTATTCCATCATCACCAAGGTCATTCTCTACTGTCTTCTCTAACTCTGTTCCCATAACCTTAGATAAATCTGAATAAGTCATTTTTAAATACAGATCATTCAACTTTAACTCCTCAATATTGATGTATCCCTTCTCCCTAGACTCATCTGATTCAGCATTCTGCATTCCGTCCTGTATTTCATCATCCTGAACTTCTTCTGTTTTTTCTTCTGTTTTTTCTTCTTCATTTTTTACATATTCGGTTATTACTTCATTCTGATTTTCCTCATATTCTGGATCGTTAACAAGACCCTCATCGTTCGATGAACAACCAACTATCAAACATAAAAAAAATAATGTTAAAAATGTTTTCATGCTCTTTACCACCTTTGCACAAATTGCGTATAACGTTTCGCATTTCAGACGTCCGGGTGGCTCCGCCACTTAGCCAGTTGGATGTGTCGCCTGATTCACTTCTCAGAAATACATCTAGGCGACCTAGGAGCGTATGCGACGAAGCTAAAATGCATTGTTATACGCTGCCCCTTCTTCTTCGATTCCACACCCATAAATGTCTTGTAATTATATGTATTTATTATGTCTTTTGATGTGTTCTTTTTTTGGTTCTATTAGTTCCGTTTCTTCTTAGGAAAAGTACCCCCCTTCTACTTTCCATGTATCTTGGTTTTCAACGGCTACTTCGTAAATACATCCTTATTCATTTCTTTCATTTATGTTTTTTTCTCTTTCTTCTATTATCATTGATTTATTTGATCCATTCACCTTAATTTATTGTTACTAGGTTTCATTAACGTTTAGCATTCCTGTCGTTCAAGCAGCTTAAGTGACCAGTGGGAACTGGTCGTCAGACTTAAGACGAACCACAGCATAGTATATCGAAGCGAGCATTATTGTATGTTTATAGAATAGCCCAAAGAAACTAATGTAAGCAAAAGATCTTGGATAAAGAAGAAGAACAGTA
The DNA here is from genome assembly GCF_050433705.1 of Paenibacillus sp. DS2015. Taxonomy (NCBI): domain Bacteria; kingdom Bacillati; phylum Bacillota; class Bacilli; order Caryophanales; family Paenibacillaceae; genus Paenibacillus; species Paenibacillus sp. DS2015. The sequence continues at coordinate 1,409 of NZ_JBNPWS010000069.1, forward strand.
TTTGTAAGGAGAATTTTTTACGTTCCAAGTGTAACTTTACAACACAATATACGTTATAATGTATAAGACTGAAATTAAAAGCCTATCTGGAGGATTGATAATGAAAAAGAACAAAATCTCTCTACTTATACTACTAATGCTAAGCGTTCCGCTTCTTTTAATTTCCTGTGAAACTTCTGCGAAAACCCCACCTCTTGTGGCAAGTAATGACGATAAGGAACAACCCAATTTCAAATTGAACATTGAAGACATTTCAAATGTGACTATTTTTAATTATGAATCACAAAAACATATATCCGCTGAGGTAAATAAAGAAGAGGACATTAAGGCATTAGTTACGATCCTAAACTCTAATACAACCGAAGTGAAACCTCATACATTAGAAAATTATCGTGATATTAATATAAACATGAAGAATGGCAACGTGTTAACACTAATGTTTGCTGGGCTAGGCCAAGCATTTAGTGTAGACAATACTAACACTTACATGCTTGATCCATCAGAAAATTACAAGGTATTAAACCAACTGATTGAACGTGTAGAAAAAGAGTACTCAACCAAATAAAAGCATCTTCGGGTATAAAGTGACCCCTAACGTTAGACAGGTTATTTTGTTAGGCATCTATTTAGGAATGAGTGCGGTATTGTACCGGACTCATTCCTTTTAATTTTGCCTTAATACGTTTGTGATTGTTGTGATCAATATACTTTTCTAGTTCTTGTTTGTAAATGTTCTACACTTTCAAATGTCTTTAAATAGAGGAACACTGATTTCATAACACTAAAGAAGTTTCCTATTACCGCATTGTCGTAACAGTTGCCTTTACGAGACATACTTTGCTAATTACATACTGCCCTAGGGTATGACGATACTGCTTCATCTGGTAATGCCCGCCTTGATCTGAATCCATCAGAAGTGTATCAAAGTCTGTTAATCGTTCGAATTCGAATGCTTTCTCCAACATCTCTGAAACTAATGAGTATGTTAGTCTAGTCCCAATGGTATCCGTAATAATCTTCCCATTGAATAAATCTAATACAGGTGCTTTTCACCGTTGCTCATTTTACATCGGGCTATTCAGTCAGCTTGAATATTACATTCTAGGATATTTGGTGCAATTCTTCCAACACCCCTATATAAGAGAGATACTTTTTCATACTCACCAGACATTTCAACCCCAATTCGCCATCATGCGCTGTACTTTCTTATGATTGACTTTTTGTGCACGATTCGTAAGTTCATCACGAATCTGACGATAGCCATAACGGTCTTCTTGTTGATTAAAGATGGCTTAAGTTAATGTTTTCAGCTACGCATCGTGATTAAGACGACTAAAGTTCTTTACCTAGTAATAGTAGATGCTACCCAACTTTCCGTGTTCCTATGACTCTACTAAGCTCTTTTAAGGCTTGGTGTGGATTCCTTTGAGGCCGAAATCCATAGGAGTGTTCCAAAAA
>NZ_JBNPWS010000070.1:0-2744 GCF_050433705.1 Paenibacillus sp. DS2015
AAGATTGTCCTCATGCACTATATTCAACTGCTTAAAACCTATCAGGACTGCATGAATGATCTTTTACTAACCATGGAGTCGATGGCTGAATCTATAGAAACCTACCACCTTCTACGAACGATTCCAGGGGTGGGACCCTTAACAGCTGCTATGCTGATTGCTGAAACCGGGGATATAAAAAGGTTCCCGTCCGTTAAACAGCTAACAGCTTTTGCCGGGCTTGACTCAGCTGTTCACGAATCAGGAACCTTCAAATCTAAAAAGAATCGAATATCTAAACGAGGCTCTTCCTACCTCCGAACAGCTCTTTACCAGGCTACCGTTTGTGCGATTTCCAGGCAAATTTATGGTCCAAGAAATTCGATTCTCTTTCAATTTTATCAGCAAAAACGTAATGAAGGCAAACCGGCAAAAGTCGCAATGGTTGCTACTTCTCATAAGCTTTTACGCATTATTTTTGGAATGTGGACGTCTGGTCAAGCTTTTAAAACGGGTTGAGTCCATAATTGGAAATTAACTTCCAATAAAACCTTCTCTACTGGGTAGGTTTATTTAGGTACGTCTTTGTTTTATCTATAAAAAATATATTAATGATAGACTTGACTTTGATTAGCTGGTTTATAAGATGTCCCCACCCTCGAAGCAATACTTAATCTTTATTTATTGTTTTCCCTTACAAAATCCTTCTACCATCTTCTCAATATGCTTGTTATTAGTTCCACAACATCCACCCATTACTTTTAGTCCATACTCAAAATGAAGAGCAACCATAGTATCTATAAGAGATTCAAAATCGTCCGATTCAACACTAGATGAATTATCTAATTCTTCTGGGCTTTTAGACGAAGTATTGGATTGTATGCCTAACAATCGCTGCTTTACTATAATGTTCGAATTCCAATTCTCTTGTAGAGATCTTTCAAGTACTGACGGGTGAATGCAGTTTACCATATATCCTAACGGCTTTGGATTCACAGAAGAATCAATTCCCACAAATGCTTCATGAAGTGATGTTCCATCTAGTAGTTTTCCATCATTACGGATCACAAAACTCAAAATATATGGTTTTTTAGTTTTTGCCATTGCCTTAGCTAAACCAAGTGCTTCAACATAAGCTGGTAATGTTGCACCATAAAGAAAATCAACCCCGGCATTTGATAATGCTTCTGCCTGAAATCGATGAAACCTTTCCGCCTCATCAGTTTCTAATGATTCTTGGGCTTTATAGGCGTCATTCTTGCAACCCATAATGCCTCCAATATAAATTTTTTTGGCAAAGTTTCCGTATTCATCGCGTATCTGGGAAAGAAAACGAACACAATCACCGTTTATGTCTATATTATTAAAACCTGCTTGTACGAGTCGCTCCTCGTTTGCTCTTCTAGTTGGTGTAAAAATTAATATAGGCAACTCACGTTTATATACAATATCGATATATCCCTTATAAATACCTCTCAGTATTTCTCTATTTGAGGAGTTGTAAATAAACCCTGAGTGAACCAGATATGGATCTAGTTCCACTTTAAATTCTCTACGGAGTCTTTCTACTACGGCGCCTTCTGTCATAATCAAAGGCGCCGTAGCTATTAAATCTTCTATCTTTAACATATCACTGCTCCTTGAGATGTTAGATTTTTTATGTTTTCTTTTTTGTGGGGATTTCTTATAACGTTTGGGTATCTACGAACCCTCACTGTCTTAAGGGAGAACGTCCCGGCCGCGACGCGGTTAGACAGTGCAGGGTTGTCTGCTGAATATTCTTCGTTGAAATTCCTCATGCAGAACAAGGGCATAACCCGAAGCGTAGATACGATGTTGAACTAAACCGCTACGCGGTAGCTTTTCAAATCCTACAAACCTTTAGTGCCATTCACCAAGCCTTCCTTTATCATCTAGTGAAAAAGGAGGTATTTATTTATGCAAGATTTGATTCAATCTATGACGTTTTCAATGGAGTTACGGGGCTTTGCCAAAAGCACTCAAAAGACTTATTTAGCGCACATGAAATGCTTCTATTCGTTTTGTGGCAAGGACCCTGCATCCGTTGGATACGATGAGGTTCGTGCTTTTCTTCATCATGCCATTAAAACGAAAAAACTGAGTTCGTCCTACGTCAATTCTGCTTATGGTGCCATTAAGTTTTATTACCAGTCCGTGCTTTTCCGCGAATGGAATATGCTATATATTCCGAGAGTGAAAAAGAAATCTTTTCTCCCCACCGTACTGACCTTTCAGGAAGTATGTCAGATCCTCGATGCGACTCAAAATCTCAAACATAGAGCTATTCTTACAACCATTTATTCGGCTGGACTTCGTGTGAGCGAAGTAGCACATCTACAAATGACAGACATTCATAGCTCAGATATGCGTCTTTTGGTTCGCCAAGCCAAAGGGGGTAAGGATCGTTACTCGATTTTATCCAACCATAATCTTCTGCTACTTCGTCAATACTGGAAGGCCTACCGCCCAAATCTTTGGCTCTTTCCGGGTGTCCCCGATACGAAGCCCATTTCGGTGCGAAGTATTCAGTCTGTTTTTAAAGATTCATTGCATGCTTCTGGAATAACTAAAAATGTATCGGTACACACTTTGCGTCACTGCTTTGCAACTCATCTATTAAATGGTGGTGCGAGTATTCTACAAATTAAAGAACTTCTTGGACATGTAGATATTCAAACGACTTCCTTGTATCTTCATCTGACCCATGCTCAAGTTCTCGGCTTGAAAAGCCCTTTAGATCTACC
>NZ_JBNPWS010000071.1:0-2295 GCF_050433705.1 Paenibacillus sp. DS2015
CCCGAAAAAGATGGAGTCATAGATGCTGATGAAGAACAATTCAAATGACTACATAAATTCTATGGAATCGCGACAACTGTCTTGACAACTACCGAGCAGATGCTGTTGCTTGTGTTAAATCAACCTGTTACAACTTACGCAAAGCAAATTATGGCGTTAATGTCCTATCAGATTGCGTTACTAGTTATGATAAAAGGAAAATTGACGAAATGCTACGTTATTATGAAAGTAAAGGTAGTAAAATTATTTGTTTGAATGACCTATTAATTTAAGCTCTTTCCATATTAACCGCATTGCGCGGCGGGCGTTTTTTCGCCCGCCGCTTTGCTCGTTTATCGGTCAATGTCGTGCGCCCTGCGTGGTTGCTGTTCGCGCTGTTCCTGTCGCATGATACTGTAAACGCTCTTAGCCTGCATATTGTCTTGTTTAAGATTATGTAACCGGCTACGGTCTGACACGATGAAAACAACAGCCTAGACGAAAATAAAAAAACCGTTGTTGCGGCGGCTGGATAGTTTTGTCCAAACAGCAGTATGTAGCCTGATAGCGGTTTTGAAATGAAAATCAAAACCGCTGTTTTCCTTTTGAAAAATTGGATTGCGGAGGACGTATTAAGTGCGCCCTTTTTTAGGACACGGCGGCATCCGAGGAGATATCACTGTGTCCATTATTTGTTATGTATCACCGCCGTTAGATAAACTATTTAAAAAGTCTGCATTTTATAGCGGTATATCCTGCCCCTCAATGCATCTACACGTACTACACGATAGGAAATATATTCTCTATGCCCGACTGGATTTTTTCAGTCGGGCATTTTTGCGTTCTTTTCAAACTTTTTTTCAAAAATGCATTGCAATCTTTGGCAGTTTTCAAATTCTGTTTGTTGAGGGTTTGTGAAAGGGGAAATCACCCGTTTTCGCGGTTGCGAAAGGAGGTGAATACCATGAATGAACCTACTCGTACCCAATGGGAAATCCGTTGCGATTTTAATGGATTTTGCAAGCGGGCGTTGAAGAATGAAGCTATCAACGCCCACAAGGACACGAAGCGTCAGCAGATACGCGAAGTGACTTTTTCTGACCTGTCCCCGCAAGAGGAAAATCAGATATGTGTTAATTGAATCGAATATATCTCTACTCGTATTGATCTTGGGTCAAGCTTTCCTCTAAATGTGTCGTAAAATTCCGATTTGTCTTCTTCCAATTATCTAGATAATTCCAAATCCTGAAATAGTCCTTTCCTGAATGGTATATTTATCGGACCATTCTAATAATTGTTTTGTGTTCATTTCTTATTCCTTTCTATCAGTACAGTAATTTCCGATAACGTTGCGTATTTCTTACGTCCAAACGGCTTAAGGAACATAGGTCCGGGTGGCTCTGCCACTTAGCCGGTTGGATGTGTCGCCTGATTCCACTTCTCAGAAAATCCCTCTTGGCGACCAAGGAGCGCTAGCGACGATGCTGAAAAACATTGTTATCGGATGTTGCCACTTCTTCGAATAACAATCAGGCTTGGAAAGATCTCAAGTTATTATTGTCAGTTAATCTAATAAGTTTTTTGTTATACAATTGCAACCTTTCTTCAAAACTAATTCGATCTCTTTCAAAATCTCGTGTCCATTTATACATCATTTTCAACATTTTAATATCTGATTTATAATAACTCTTTTCAATACCAAGTTTTTGTTTTAAGAAACGTATAAAAATTCTAATTTTCCGTTTCCACAAAGGTGTATCAAGGAAAATGATTGAATCTGCCATATCAAATATGCATCGGTATGATTCTCTATCAGTTCCTTCAAATATCCAGAATCCCCTACTATCAATATCCTTAATAACCGCAACTTGCTCGGCAGGTGTGCGTTTATATCTTCCATTATCTGTTTCATGATGAACAATACAATCCAATTCATACCATGGGATATTTAATGTTTTTGATAATCTCTTAGCTAATGTTGTTTTACCACTTGCCACAATTCCAATTATTAAGATTTTCTTCATTTGATTTTTATCTCCTAACGAATTAATGCTCGTTGGCAATTTCCGATAACGTTTGGGTATCTACGAACCCTCACCACCTTAAAGGAGCAAAGCGACTGTCCGCGATGCGGTTAGGTGGTGCAGGGTTGTCTGCTGAATAAGCTACTCCGAAATCCATCTTGCAGACCAAGGGTCGCAAGACCCGCAGCGTAGATACCATGTTGAACTAAACCGCTACGCGGTAGCTTTTCAAATCCTACAAACCTTTAGTGCCATTCACCAAGCCTTCCTTTATCATCTAGTGAAAAAGGAG
>NZ_JBNPWS010000072.1:0-2258 GCF_050433705.1 Paenibacillus sp. DS2015
CTCCTTTTTCACTAGATGATAAAGGAAGGTTTAGAAAATGGCAGTGAAAGATTGTAGGATTTAAAAAGCTACCGCGTAGCGGTTTAGTTCAACAACGTATCCACGCACGCTGTGGGCCTCAAGCCTTCTCGGGTCCACCCCGAAATTTATTAAAGACAAAGTTATTATACTGTTGTAATTAGTATACATTTTTAGGGGGGATGTTAATGCACATTGGAGTTGATTTAGATAACACAATTCTTGATGCAACTTCATCACATTTACAATATTATAATCAAGTATCAGGTTTATCATTAGCACCTGAGGATGTTAATGATTTTTACTTATACCGTTTATATGGATGGGGTAAGACAGAGAGTGATGAAATGTACCACAGATATGGGCATGAAATTCATTTGAACTCTAATCCTTTGGAGAATGCTATAGAAGTATTACAAACATTTTTTGATCGACATATAATATCAATTATTACTGCAAGACCATTACTTTTTCGTGATGTCACCATTGAGTGGCTTAAACTCCATAAGATAAATTATCATAATATAGTATTTACTGAAGAGAAACTCCAAGAGTGTATTAATTTAAAGATAGATGTTTTGATTGATGATGGACCTCACTATGCAGCAGAGTTTTCCCTTGTGAATAAACCCGTTATATTGTACGAACAGCCATACAATTTATCCGTTAATAATGATTTTGTATATCGCGCTAAAAACTGGCTCGAAGTAAAAAACAAAATTGATTTCTTAGAGCTGAAAGTGTCACTCTAATTGAAGAAATAATTGGATATAAGCGATCAATGGGTGAATCACCGATTGATCAATTTCGACTGGAACAAATCAAATGGAAAGTCTACTGGAGAGATAGTAAGAATAAATGGCATTTCGTTGAAGATATCACCCCAGAGGAAGACTTTGAAAAACAATTAATAACTGTTGATAAGGATGATCTAGGGATATTCTGGGTGTAAGAATAGTAGGGTTTTGTCAGATATCACGAAGAAGGCAAGGGCATCTGATAACATTGCATTACCACGGCGGTCACTACGCTCTTTAGTCACCTGGAGGACGACTCGTCGAAGTTATTTACGGTGACGAACAGATTGGGAGGATTTCCATGGAGAAGTATACCCATATAGGAGTTTACGGAGTATTAATACATGACAATAATATACTCTTAATTAAGAAAGCTAGAGGTCCACATACAGGGAAGTGGGATTTGCCTGGTGGCACAATAGAATTCGGAGAAGAGCCATATGAAACTTTGAGAAGAGAAATGAAAGAAGAAACGGGAATAGGTGAGATCAAGGGAAGAATAAGAACGGCGGAATCTTATGAACTGATCTATCCGTATCTAGAAAATCAATTAGAAGAGCTGCATCATATAGGAATAATCTACGATGTAGAAATAATCAATCATAATTATGAATTAAAAACAGATGGAGATGAGGAAGATTCATTAGGCGCAAGATGGATAAGATTAAAGGAACTAGAAGAAATTGAAGTAACACCAATGATCAAGATGATATTTAAAGATAGAAATTAATAAGGTGAATTGTAAGATGCATTTTCATGAAAATGGTTATTTTCTTAACTTACCTGGTAATGGGATATGCCTAATTGACTCATTCGGATGATATAGTAGCATCCATGGACCTGAGAAACACATAACACCCTTAATTCTTTGTCGATAATCCCCGGTTGTAACAATGGATAGGGCACTTTGAACATGCCGTTTTCTCTTCGAATTTTAGGGCCATTATTTATTTGCCGTTTTACTTTTGTTGTCATGTTGAAAGATTCCTTTCATTGTTATAAAAATATATTATAGATTAACTATATCATCTGATTATTAAAGAAAACGGGTATGTCTTTTACATTTCCAAGGTATTTTTAAATATATAGATATTTATGCAAGAACGCCAAGGGGGTAAATGTTGAAGAAATTACTGTGGGCTAGTTTGATAGTTGTATTCGGAATATGTTGTTATTTTGCATTCAATTTTATTACAGATGATAGCTATAGCAATACACCAATAAATGCTATTAACAAGGTCAGAGGCGAGAATTTTGTGGACTATGTAATTCATGAACAACCTACTTTAGATGGCGAAGTAATTTTCTTTTTGCGAAACATTAATGATGATCAAATTGTTGTTTCATATCCCCCTGTGTCATAATAGTTGTCGTACCCCTCAATAGAATGTAATGTAGTTGAAAAGAGAGAATGAGGTGGAACGGCAATGGCTAGATATAGTA
>NZ_JBNPWS010000073.1:0-1935 GCF_050433705.1 Paenibacillus sp. DS2015
TTTTTGGAACACTCCTATGGATTTCGGCCTCAAAGGAATCCACACCAAGCCTTAAAAGAGCTTAGTAGAGTCATAGGAACACGGAAAGTTGGGTATGTAGTTGACGCAGACATTCGGGGGTTCTTCAACGAAGTAAACCATGAATGGCTGATGAAAATGTTAGAGCTACGAATCAAAGATACACAGATCCTAAGACTGATTAAGCGGTTCCTAAAAGCAGGCATTATGGGAAGTGGAAACGTAGTTAAAAGTGAAGAAGGAGTTCCCCAAGGAGGTAGCCTATCTCCGCTATTAGCCAATATCTATCTGCACTACACCCTAGATCTATGGTTTACTAAAGCAGTGAAGAAACACTGTCGAGGTGAAGCCTACATCGTACGGTATGCGGACGACTTTGTTGCATGTTTTCAATATAAACATGACGCTGAAATGTTCTACGAAGCCTTACGAACCAGACTAGCGAAATTCAATCTACAAGTGGCGGAAGAGAAAACAAAGATCCTGACATTCGGGCGATATGCGGCACGAGATGAAAAGAAGATATTGGGGAGAAAACCAGAAACATTCGATTTTCTAGGATTCACGCACTACTGTGGAAGAAGCAGAAAAGGGCGATTTAAACTCAAGTGGAAGACAGCAAGAAAGAAGTATCATACAAGAATCCAAGAGTTTAAAAAATGGATCCAAGAAAATCGCAAGCTACCACTAAGTGAGATCTGGAAAACAGTGAACTCAAAACTACGAGGACATTACCAATACTACGGTGTCAGCGATAATTGGAACCAACTGTTAGCGTACAGAAGACATATCATAAAACTCCTACATAAATGGCTCAACCGGCGAAGCCAACGTAGTAAACTTACGTGGTTAAAATTCAGTCGAATGCTGAGATTTTATCCATTGGCAGAACCGAAATCGTTAATAAACCTAAACTCAGCGTTTGTGTAAAGAGGCTCATATGGGGAGCCGGATGCCTTAATTGGGCACGTCCGGTTCTGAGAGGGGCTGATTCTGTAAGGACACAGTCTACTCACCCATCGTGAATATGAACGGGAATTCGTATCGCATGAAGGAAACGAAGGAGTGGCTATTAAAGCAGCAATTAGCATAATTGAAGTACTACCCCACCAATCTATTGCTTAGAGAAGTTCCCTCATTTACTTGTACTGTTATTTTATAGGTGGGGGAGTTTTAAATGCTCATGTGGGGGAATTGTTTCTCTACAATGAAATTGAAAGGAGAGGTGAGGATTTGCAAACGATCCGGCTGCTTAAGCAGGCGATTGATTATGTGGAGCAGAACTTGAACTCGGCCATCGGGGTCGGGGATATCGCCGGAGCAGCGATGACTTCGAAATACCATTTTCAGCGCATGTTCCATGCCCTGACGGGCTTCACCGTTACAGAATATGTGCGCAACAGGCGGCTTACACTGGCGGCGGAAGAGCTGGCCGGAACGGACGGCAAGGTGATCGATATCGCGCTTAAGTATGGTTACGAGAAACCGGAGTCCTTCGCCAAAGCGTTCCAGAGGATGCATGGGGTAACCCCGCAAATGGCGAGAAAAAAGAACGTGAAGCTCAAGTCGTTTCCCCGAATCTCCTTTCAAATTCAGATCAAAGGAGAAACCGAAATGAATTATCGGATGGTTGAAGAGAAGGGTTGCCTCGTCATTGGAAAAGAGGTTATCGTTCACAAGGATGCTTACACAGAAATACCCACGTTCGTAGAGAAAATCTGGACGGATGGTACGCATGACCGGATTAACGAATTAGCCGGAAGACCCGCAGGTTCGCTGCTGTTCGGCTATTATTACGACTTCAGCGAGGACGGAACCAAACGTTGAACTAAACCGCTACGCGGTAGCTTTTTAAATCCTACAATCTTTCACTGCCATTTTCTAAACCTTCCTTTATCATCTAGTGAAAAAGGAGGT
>NZ_JBNPWS010000074.1:0-1918 GCF_050433705.1 Paenibacillus sp. DS2015
AGGAAATCCTAAATTAGCAATTAATCCAAATAAATCAATTTCATTCACTGCATCCTACCTCCTTTCTATATCAGTTAGAACCCTTCGTAAACTAGCTAAACCCTTTAAACGGTGCTTTGAGATATTCTGCTGTGAGGATCCTAAAAGCTTGGCTATTTCTTTATCAGTTAGATATTTCAGATAAGCAAGAGATAAGATCTTCTGTTGCTGTACGGACAGAGATACATACGCTTTGTAAAGAGATTCATCTGTAATGTGTTCTATTAGATCATGAGATAGTATTTCTACTTCTTCTGCGAGTGATATGGATTCTAAGAGGTCGTTGTTTTCAAGGATAAGAGGGTATCGATTAGATATAACTTTTCTTTTTATGTCATAGTTTATGGAGTTGTAGTGAATAAGGCTGGCCATGTATTTAATGAAGCGACGATTAACAGTTTCGTTCGTAGTTATGATGATCACCCCTTTAGAAGACACCCCTCTTACCTATAAAGAGATATTAAGGTAGTTATTTACAACCTACACCTCAAAAAGAGGAACAAATATTCCTATATTATATCATGGAACCCTTTAATGCTATAAAGTGATATTATTTACATATATAGCAATAGTTAGTTGGTGAAATCGCATATACATATAATAGAAGTAGTCGTTGCGGCTCTATTATTGGTTTTTATCTACTCGTCGTCTTCTCTATACAGAAGACGTACGGAACTAGCAGTAGGTATGTAACTAAGGATGCAGCAACAGATACGAACGATGAACGCAAAACCTGCGGATCTACTTGTAACGTATGATGATGTACCCTTTATAGAAGGAATATATGAATATCCGAATATCAAAAAAATAAATAGGAAGTTTAGTTGTCTAAATTTAGTTAAGGCTCAACAAAATGATCTCTGTCACCATAGCCGTTTATATATAAAATTCGGCATATATGTCATTAATTTAACTTTTTCAGTGATATCTGTTAAAATTAAGTAATCCAGTTTTTGGTTAACTCTGGTAATATTATTCATAGACGAACGGAAAGGAGCATTAGGATATTGAAAAAGGGAATAGGATTGGGTACATTGTTATTGTCTGCTGCTTTTGTATTTTCAGGATGCGCTTCAGACAAGCCAGCGAGTGATTCACAAGACGTAAAACAGACCACTACTGTTCCGGTAGAAAAAGGAACAGAGCAATCTAAGCTTCTCAGCGCTTCTGAAGATGGAGAAGTAAAGCTTTATGAAAAAACAGATGGAGTAATTGTAGATGTAAACGGCAGCCAAAAGGAATTTGACTGGAAAATATTAGGTGGTGTAACTAAGCCGAGGGTGTCCTCTATTGATCTTACAGGGGATGGTAAAGAAGAAGCGGTCATCATTCTTGTTACCGGACATGGGACTAATTTAAGTACTAATGAAGCTCATGTATTAAACGGAGAAAACCTTTCAGAAATAAAGGTACAGAATGTTGAGGAAATTGTTGCGGATTTAGAAACTGAAGTTAAACAAAATGGTAATGAGCTACTAATTAATGCTAAAGCTCAAGGGAAAGAATACAAATTCAGCAAAAATGTCAGTGAGCTATCGCTAGCACACGAGTCGGATGATAAGTTTGAAAACAAACTTTACTTTGGTGATCTGATTTCAAATAATTTAAAGGATCAGAAACTGACAGTTAACATAGGCGGATTTGTTAGACCAATTAATGCCGTTCTTCCTGAATACGTATGCACCGTTCATGTAACGTATAAATATGATAAAGCCATAAATGAGTTTGTTGCAGATCAAATTGATGTTACCCCTGATGAATGAAAAAAGAAGCTGTCCCAAATGGGCAATGTCATTAAGTTAAGGCGCAGGCCAAAAATCAAGAACAAGAGCAGGTTATCGAAAAGATAGCCTGCTCTTGTTTTTGCACGAAAAAGAAA
>NZ_JBNPWS010000075.1:0-1893 GCF_050433705.1 Paenibacillus sp. DS2015
TTCCAGAACGTGTTGGGCAGTATGTGAAATGATTTTTATCTCCCCTCGGGGAGAAGCCATATTAAAAGAGTTTACACAAAACTATTGACAGACCCCATACATTTAGTGCATGAAATACTTTTTGTGTAGATTAGTGACTTTTATATTCAAGCCCAATATTCTTGTAGCGATCATTAGAATAGTTTTTATATAATCTGTAAATAGTTAGTGAAATTTCAGTACAAATCTTTATCTTTATAATGTTACTAATATGTATTGGGGACTAAATACAGTTAATACTAGAACTCCTATTTTGCGAACTAAGATCATACATTTTCCTGAAGTCTACATACTTAAATATTGATTTCATTTAATGGGAAAATCTCCTGTTAATGATGGTGTGGACCTAGCAATCCTCTATCTAACTGGAACTTCTCACGTTAATTCTACCGATTCTCCTTCACTATAGCCTCATAGCGCCGAACTAGATGGAGATATTCCAGTTAAGTCATCTCTCAGCCAGTTTACTCGTCACATTAGCTGGAGAATTTCCTCTAATTTCACTGTCTGAAAACTCAAGCACTGATTTCAAGGTTGAACCATAAAAGATACTAAGGATTAATTAAATAGAGACATTAACTATTATTAGAATAGTATTGTAAGAGAGACTACTTTTATTGTAAGGTCTTATGTTAATACTATGTTGAGTTATGTGTTTATGTGGAGGAAGAGCAAGTTGAACTCGAACCACAAGTCGAGCAACCGCTACTAAACGCTGAGCCGCTTGTCGCAACTATTTCGGCTAGCGCGGTAGCTTCATTGATTTCTATAAATTGTAATCCTTCTCTTCGTTACCTAATTATTACAAATAGAGAACTTAATTGCAATCATTAATATCCTTGATATTATAGTATAATTTAATAGAATTATATAACTTAAAACATATTTAATACTCTATATTCTCTAGGATGAACGCCGGCTTCTTATGTAGCGGTAAGTGATTCAAATTCGGTTACAACGTGTACTAAAGAGTAAAATCTTTTTATGGCGTTGTGCTTAATTTCAGGCAGCGGTGTAATAGGGGGAGGCTTATGTATGATAGATACAGAACCCAAGAAGACGTATTATGTTTCGGTTGCACATAACTTAATACAGGACATTCCTAATGATTCCACCGAATTCACTGTGCTCGGGACGGATGATGAAGTGTCCATCCTACGTGACAAAATGAGCTCGCTTATTAAAGATGACGAATATACATTCAAACGTGCCTTTGTACCCTTTAAATCCGCTGACCACGACGATTCAACGAACCTTTTCGATGACAAAATGATCGAGCTGTATGCTTATATTTATCAACTTGGCGATGAAGATACGAAACGCGGAATTCATGAGATGAATTTGTTGCCAAAGCTGCTTAATACAGATTATAACGATAAGGGGTATGATGATTCACCCTTTAATAAGTAATGTACTTAGGAATATAATTTCACTAGTCCAATTTCAGTGAACATAAATAGGGTAGTTCCTGGATTCAAATAAATAAGACGCAGTATTTAAACCTGCGTCTTATTACCATGCAGAATATGAGCATTAAATAAGAGGTGCTTGAATCAATGTCGCGAAATTAAATGCGTGTACGTGACCATCATTTAATGTAGTTTGGCCTGTAACAAAGTGTACGTGTTTGCCATTACCAACCGAAATAGCCGGTCCCGTTCTAATCTTTTTCAGATTATGAAAATGGTTCAAGAAATCCGTTTTATTGAGCTCAATTTCATGGACATGACTTTTTCCCACCCGAATCGCTTGCCCTGTGAGGGTCTGTCAATAGTTTTGTGTAAACTCTTTTAATATGGCTTCTCCCCGAGGGGAGATAAAAATCATTTCACATACTGCCCAACACGTTCTGGA
>NZ_JBNPWS010000076.1:0-1870 GCF_050433705.1 Paenibacillus sp. DS2015
ACAAGGTGAGTAGACCAAGGGAATCGCACCCCTAGTCCCTCTCAGAACCGGACGTGAACCTCTCGGCTCATCCGGCTCCCATTATCCAGTCGCAGGCAGTATCCCCATCTGCCAATGTGCAAACAAATGTGGAAGATTCCTCGCTAGTCGTCCTAACCATCTTGTCGCTCTCATTTTATGTCGTTCGAGCTTTTTGTATTTCCTTCTAGCCCAGTGAACAAGGGCTAGATCCATATGACGTAAGACGGGGTATAATTGCGACTTGTAGAAGTGTCCGTAGTAGTTGATCCAACCTCTTATGACAGCATTGTACTTCCGCGACAAGTCTTCGATCTCTATGTCCGGTTTCAAATGCATTCGCCAGCCTCTTATCGTCTGTCTCATTGCTTTACACGCCTTATTACTTACTGCTGGTGTGAAGTTAATGAAGAATTTCCCATGCCGATTCTTCGACCTTCTTGGACGAAAGGTGTACCCTAGAAAATCGAACTTAATCTCAGGATGATCTCCCTTTCGATCCGCATCTTTACAGTAAACAATCTGGGTTTTCTCTGGATGCAGTTCGAGTTTGCATTGCTTAAACCGCTCCCCCAGTCGTTCTAGCAGTCGTTCCGCATCCTTTTGTGTCCGACAATGGATCACTGCATCATCCGCATATCTTGCCCACGGATTATTCGGTTGCTCTTTTACCATCCATTGGTCGAACGTATAGTGCATGAACAGATTAGCAAGTACTGGACTGATGACTCCACCTTGCGGGGTGCCGGATCTTCGTTCTACTTTGTCTCCATTCTTCATTTGAAATGGAGCCGTTAACCATCTTTCAATGTAGAGGATGACCCAAGGACAGTCCGTATGCTTCTTCACTGCTTTCATAAGCAACTCGTGGTCGATGTTGTCGAACAGACCTTTGATGTCAAATTCCAACACCCAGTCATATCGCCAACATCGGGTTCTTGTCACTCGAACCGCATCAATCGCCGATTTCCCAGGTCTGTACCCATAAGAGTCCGAGTGGAATATGGGTTCCACCAACGGCTCAAAGGTCAGCTTCACTGTCATTTGTGCAATGCGATCTGCGACGGTAGGGATTCCTAACATCCTCACCCCACCATTCTTCTTCGGTATCTCTACCGCTTTGACTGCGGGAGGGAAATAGCTTCCCGAGGACATTCGATTCCAGATTTTATAGAGGTTGTCTTTCAGGTTTTCTTCAAACTTCTGAATCGATTGTTCATCGACTCCGGCAGCTCCTTTGTTCGCTCTGACTAGCTTGTAAGCTTCCCATACGGTGTGCCTTGAAATTTCATACGACTTTGTTTTGTCCATTGGTTCCTCCCACTTTCGTAGTTGACGAATTTTCAAAACAGGATAATACAACCCCTTGGCTCCGCCACCTTTTTAGTGGGTTCATTGCTACTACGGGCTGTTCCGCCCCTATACTCCGCATCTGTACTTTCATCCTTGCGGGGTTTCCGCTTGGATTTTTCCATTAGCATCGGAGTCTTAGGTTCCCACGTTCCGATACAGAAGCCTATGTCACGTTCACGCCACCTTCATGCCGGTCACCATCTGGTCAGTAAACAGGTTGCTTCCAGACTGATCCCAGGTTAACGACTCCCCTCTGGTTTTGATGACATTCCTACGCTTTCGACACTTTATCAGTGGTTCACTTGTGTTCGTCTCCGTGTCACATACCTGACAAGGTCTAGCCTTGCCTTTTCCTTAACGCTCACCACCACGGCTTTTGACCACAGCAGCTTAAGGTGGTTTGAAACCTCCGCCTGCACAGCGGTTTCGAGAGGCCTACTCTCATCTTCTGTCCAGCATGGCTATGGTGCTCTTAAGCACCGAGCCTTCGTGGCGCACA
>NZ_JBNPWS010000077.1:0-1767 GCF_050433705.1 Paenibacillus sp. DS2015
GCTCCCTCGGTATGATTTGATTATCTCACGCAAGCTCGTCTATTCGCAGGATTTCATCCCTTTAGAAATGACATTAGAATTAAAGAGAGCCAGGATTGCTAGGAACATTCGTTAGAAGGCATACGGGAACAGAGGTGGAGTTGACTCACCCAATTCATTCCAAGTGCTGCACGTATGCTCCACGGTGCCCTTAGCGATTTTCACTCCCATGTCTCAACGGGTCAAGCGCCCTATCATTCCTTCGTCACATCTATCTAAGGGGTGGAGGTCGGTCTTTCTAACGGAACGGGTCGGAGCCCTTTTGCGTAACGTATCCCGATACTCTGTGCTTTCTTTGTCATCCTGCGAATACGCCAACTTGCGTGAGGTAATGTTTATTTTTAAGCTGCCACTGCAAAGATTTTATTTGGGTTGTAGGCTTCATCACCACGAGTCATTCCTACTAAAATTCGAGCTAACTTTCCACATAACTTCATAATAGATTTCATCTTTTTAATCTTTTTCACCTGAACATTATGGTAATGTAATGCTTTAAATTCTTGGTTGCTCATGACCATGCACATCGTGATTAAATAGAGAAAGTGACGCAGTCGTGGACGCCCACGCTTACTGAGCGTCATTTGTCCCTTCCATTTACCCGAGCTTGCTTCGGTCAAATTAAGTCCTGCGTGACGGAGTAGAGCGTTCCCGTGCGCATAACCTCTAAGATCTCCAGACTCTCCTAGAACACCAGCTAGAGCAATTGCACTTATTCCAGTAATGGCAAGGATTTTGCCCGAATAGGGGATACGTTCAACAACGTCTTTTGCTTCTTCTTCGATCCTTTGTAGTTGTTTAGTTGCTAGATCATGCTCCTCAAGGAGCTGCTCTAGATGAAGTTTGTAAGCGTGTGTTGCCTGCTTGGAACCAACAGTTTGCTTGGCAAGCTCGATGAGTAGATGGGCTCTGCGCACACCAGAATGCCGTTTCATTGATTTCTGCCATCCTTTAATTACATCGTCGGGACTTAGTTTACATAGCTCAGCTGGGAGGGGAAAAAGCCGAAGGGTTAACAATGCACCCTTACAAGTTAGGATTTTAAAGACTTGTCTCAGCTCAGGGAAGACAATGTCGACCCAGCGGTGAATCTGGTTAACGGCACTAACAAGCCTTTTAACGACTGTTTCTCGGTTAGCCATCAGCACTCGCAGTTCCTCGTATTCAGAAGAGTGGAAACGGACAGGGGAGTAATAGCCGTTTTTCACCATGTCTGCAATAACTAAAGCATCTTTTCTATCGCTTTTAGAGCGTGTATTGTCGCGGTTTTCTTTATTCTTTTTAACAAGGTGAGGATTAACAAGTACGACTTCAATTTCTTTGTTTTTTAGCCAACCGGCTAGGCTGAACCAGTAATGACCAGTTGGTTCCATACCAACGATTACTTGGGATAACTTAAATGAGGCTAACAGATCGCGAATCCAACGGTCGAGGGATTTAAATCCATCTTCGTCATTACTAAACACTAAGGGATTACCGAGTGCGACACCACGGAAGTTAACCGCTCTAGCAACATGGGTCTCCTGAGCAATGTCTACACCTACAACAATATGGTTAACGGTAATGTTTTCAATGAGTTGATTTTGCTTATCTTGTGATTTAAACTTCATAGTAGAGCGTCCTCCTTGATGATGGAATTAAAGGGCTTTTGACCCGTAGCGTACTTCCATCGTACAGAGGCGCTCGTTTTTTTACAAAGCTGAAATTTATCCATCTACAGGAATCTAACGG
>NZ_JBNPWS010000078.1:0-1715 GCF_050433705.1 Paenibacillus sp. DS2015
TCCAGAACGTGTTGGGCAGTATGTGAAATGATTTTTATCTCCCCTCGGGGAGAAGCCATATTAAAAGAGTTTACACAAAACTATTGACAGACCCTGATTAGCCAAAAGCATCAATTCAAGTGAGACCTCCTTTAAACCATCCTCCTCATGATCCGTATTTTTGCTCATTCGATTTATAGTAGAATATTCTTTTTTGTGTTCGTCAGTGAGTTTACCCGCAAAATGCAAGGCCTCGACATAGTAATTAATTCTTTCATATTACAATCCGTCATATATAAAAACTATTATGTAGATCTGCATATAAATTAAAAACGTATACCTCTTTGTTCTCAATACTACTAGAAAATGTATTGATGGCGACCTTACATCCTTCTACTAATGCATCAATAAAACGTTCTGCTGAGATTATTTCAATACTAGAAGGTTTTGTTAAGCTATGACTGGCATTGTTTCCCTCATATAACAGGAAGACCCATATTTATCAATAGGAGTTCTTTCTTCTAGCAATCGCCCTAGTAGCGCGCGCCTAAAGACTTCCTTTGGAAAGCTGCATCGGAAGCATATGCTTTGCCCCTAAATTTTCACCGCGAAGAGCGGTAAATTCAAAAAAATTAGGCTACAGCGATTAGCTTGGACAATTTCATCAGCGTAGCGTCATTAATCAATTCAATACATTTATCAAGCACTGTTATTGGTATTAAGCCGTAATATGTATTGATTTATTCTTTTAATGGTATATAGTGGTATTTATAACTATAATTGTTTCATATTTTTAATTTTGTGATATTTAGGAGGTGTAATCGAGCGAATTAACAAGAGGTAAGGAAGGTATTGGTAGTCTTTAGTTCGGTGTCTGCAATAATAACTTTCATTGGAGGAGATTTTAAATGAGTAATATAGGAAAACGACTTTTGGGTATTTGCTTCACATCCGTATTTGTATCAACTACGTTACTCGCGTCACCCAAGACCCTCTTACATCAAATGTAAGTACCTACTCATCACCAGAAAGCAAATCATTAGATTCAATTGTGGCAAAAGATTCAGTAGTACTTAAAGTGAATGTAGGTAGTAATGCTGGTGAAATTGGCTATTCGGAAAGTATGGAAGGTGGAGGGGAAGGCCCGGAGGCATTCACCATAGGTCCTGATAAAACAATATTTATCGTTGATAATGTTAATAAAAGAGTGAATATTTATAAAGAACCTGATGGATTATGATAGAGGTATCATTTACACAACATCATTGCAAGGTGAACTACTCCAAAGCGCTTCACTTTCAGATGGGATGGAAATTTTTTTGATGCAAAAACTTTATAAGGACGACACCAATAAGGTATGGCTCTACTATGATAATAACAGTTATCCAATTAGTGATTCCAACATAGATGTTCAAGCAAGAATTGCTGGATTCTATGACGCTAATACTGCGCCATTAACAATCAGCAAAAACAGAGATAGCGCTTCTGTTCTCTTAAATGGTAACAAAATTGATATTTCTTCCAATGAGTTGTTAGGGAGTATAGGTGTGCTTAATACTGACACGAACAAAAATCTATATCTGGATGTTTTTGAGCAAATAGATTCCTCGAAGGTACTTGGGGAATACACCGTAAAAAAATATGGGTCTGTCAATAGTTTTGTGTAAACTCTTTTAATATGGCTTCTCCCCGAGGGGAGATAAAAATCATTTCACATACTGCCCAACACGTTCTGG
>NZ_JBNPWS010000079.1:0-1712 GCF_050433705.1 Paenibacillus sp. DS2015
TTCCTTTTTTTACTAGATAATAAAGGAAAACGTGGTAAAATGGCAGTAAGGATTGTAGGATTTAATAAGCTACCGCGTAGCGGTTTAGTTCAACATCACATTCTTACTGCGGGGCATTCGCCCCTTGGTCGCCGGAGGCGTTTCAGGGAAGAGGATTCAGGCGACACATTGATTTCCCTAAGATAAGAGCTATCTAAGGGAAATCAACGTCAGGAATATACATACGTTATGAGAAATCAACCAAAGATTTAATTCAAAGGAGAATATTATGATTACAAGACCAGAAAATAATGAATATTTACCCAATGTAAAGCAATACATTGACCAAGTATCTGAAGGTAATGTTATTGGAATTCTAAGAGAGCAACTTCAAACAAATTTGTGCTTATTAAGTGATCTTACTGAAGATATTGGAAACTTTAGATATACCTCAGATAAATGGACATTAAAGAGTGTTATTGGTCATATTGCTGACGTGGAACGATTATGGAATTATAGAATTCTAAGAATTGCTCGTGGCGATGAAGGTGTATTATCAGGCTATGATCGTGATCTATTTGTTGAAAATTCATCTCTAGATAGACTCTCATTGAAAAGTGTACTTAATGATTATGAAGCTGTAAGGAAAGCTACCATCTCATTGATTGAAAATCTATCTGAAAAATCAATTAGTAATATTGGAGAATTTAATAATCATCTATTATCTGTACGTGCATGTATTTATATTATTGCAGGTCATGAAAATCATCATATGAACATAATAAAATCAAGATATTTGAGTATTGAATGAATAAAACCATAATTTGGGTGATTAAGAAAGCAAATTGACTTCTCATAACAAAACATTCCTACGTCGTCGCGTGCGCTCCTTGGTCGCCAAGAGGGTTTTCGGAGAAGAGGATTCAGGCGACACATTCAACCAGCTAAGTCTGACGACCCGGACCTACGGTCCTTAAGCTGCTTGAACGTCAGGAATGCCAAACGTTAGACGAAATTCATGTCAATAATACTATAAACAATATTGAAGGGAGTGATGTGATATGAATACAAATCACATAATTATTAGATTGGGGAAGTCGGAGAAGCAAATAAAAAAGTAGAGAAATCATGAATAATGGGTTTCTCTACAATCTTAGGAGGAATTCGAAATGGAAATTAGTTTAAAATCAATTGAAAAATCGAATTGGGAAGAATGCATACAGTTAAAGGTAAGAGAAGATCAAGAGGATAATATGGCCTCTAATTTGTACTCCATTGCAGAAGTTCAATTTCTAAATGGATTTATATGCAAAGCTATTTATTTGGATGAAGCGATGATTGGATTTGTAATGTACGGAATGGATCCAGATGATAACAATTACTGGATATATCGATTTATGATTGATGAGAGGTATCAAAATAATGGATATGGTAAGAAGGCATTACAATTAGTAGTTGAAGAAATAAACATACAAGAGAACAAAACGGATAAGTTACTATTGGGATATAGCAATAGTAACGAGACAGCAAGAAGGTTATATAGATCCGTTGGGTTTGTTGAAACAGGTATAGCACCTTGGGGAGAAATGATAGCTCAATATAAATTCATGTAGGTATATCTAGAAGACATGAACATCGTCTAACACTTTGGATTGGTTGCGCAGTTGCCCGAAAAAAAGGCCTTCATAACGACGGTATGAAGGCTACCACGATCGTGAACATATGAGCAGAAA
>NZ_JBNPWS010000080.1:0-1667 GCF_050433705.1 Paenibacillus sp. DS2015
TGCTCATATGTTCACGATCGTGGTAGCCTTCATACCGTCGTTATGAAGGCCTTTTTTTCGGGCAACTGCGCAACCAATCCAAAGTGTTATATGAAAGGGATGCAATGCATTGTAATAACCATTAAATCAAGGGAGTGTTGTTTATGAGTAAAGAGTTTTCGTTTACACGGATAGGGTATGTCTATGTACCGACTACAAATATTGATGAATCAATAGAATGGTACACTCGTAACTTAGATTTTAAATTGAAGAATAAGTTCCAAGATCGCGGTTCGTTTTTGGCAGTATTACATCATCCTCATAAGAATTCTATTGCATTACTACTTATAGAGACTGAAGACAACAAGACATTAGAAATATCTCGGAACGGAAAAGCCTTTCCGATCATGGCCATCAATTGTCCAGATATAGAATTTACTCATAATTACTTGAAAGGCAACGGAATTGTAGTTGAGGACTTGCATACGCTCGGAGCCGGGGAGGCAAAGTATTTTTACTTCAGAGATAACCAAGGAAATTTTTTAGAAGCAGCGTGGTCTATATGGGATCCAAAAGATGAAATTAAAGAAGAATTTCAAATCAATAAAATATTTTGAAGGTAAACTCATAGAAGGCATCCCATCATATAGCAATTCATTCACGCGGCAGGCTGCAAGCGTCCCTTGGTCGTCACCAAGAGGGATTTCGGGGAAGATGAAGCAGGCGACAACCCTGCACCGACTAAGCGCATCACGCTCAGGCCTTCGGCATTTAAGTCGTTTAGGGTTCGTGAATGCGGGAATGTTATGTGAAATCCCTTCAAGTGCTTATAAAGAGAGTAATAGTTAATGCAGATCGTTATTAGGTTATTAGATAAGTAACAAGAAATTCCGTTTGATCTCTTGTTAATTGCTGATCCCTCTAGAGATTTAGTGGAAGATTATTTTCACGGTGGGTATTGTTACTTGGCTTTTCGAGAGAATGAATTAGTCGGAGAATTTGTATTAATTCATACGCATTCTCAAACCATTGAAATAGTAAACATGTTTTAAAAGAACAAGATAGATACAGATTGGGGGATTTTCATGGAGAAGTATACCCATCTAGGAGTTTATGGAGTATTAATACATGACAATAAAATACTCTTAATTAAGAAAGCTAGAGGTCCACATACAGGAAAGTGGGATTTACCTGGTGGAACAATAGAATTCGGAGAAGAGCCATATGAAACTTTGAGAAGAGAAGTGAAAGAAGAAACGGGAATAGGTGAGATCAAGGGAAGAATAAGAACGGCGGAATCTTATGAACTGATCTATCCGTATCAAGAAAATCAATTAGAGGAAATGCATCATATAGGAATAATCTACGATGTAGAAATAATTAATCATAATTATGAATTGAAAACAGATGGAGATCAGGAAGATTCATTGGGTGCAAGATGGATAAGATTGAAGGAATTAGAAGAAATGGAAGTAACACCAATGATCAAGATGATATTTAAAGATAGAAATTAATAAGATAAATTCTAAGATGCATTTTCAAGATGTAAAAAAAGCTATAGATAGTAAGTAACTCAAGAAAAAAGCAGCATCGGATAACACTTTGGATTGGTTGCGCAGTTGCCCGAAAAAAAGGCCTTCATAACGACGGTATGAAGGCTACCACGATCGTGAACATATGAGCAGAAA
>NZ_JBNPWS010000081.1:0-1657 GCF_050433705.1 Paenibacillus sp. DS2015
AAGCTGAGCCTCGCCATATAGGCCTGTCCAATGCTGGTATTGACGACAGATAACACGCAGTTGTTGGACGTGATCGCTTAGTTCAACTTGAGGTTGAGGAGATTGAAGGTAGAAAACATGAGCAATGCGAATGGCATCGATAGGGTCAGTTTTTATCTTTCGTACCGCCTTTTGCTTCAGCTGATGAGTAAGTAAAGGATTCAGAACAATGACTGAATAGCCGTGTGAAGAAAAGAAAGAAACGAGAGGTTTGGAATAATTGCCGGTAGCTTCTAAAACAACGGTGGGCTCCTGACCTGTTGCTTGCATCATCTGCTCCAAGATCGATAGGAGATGATTGAGGTCGTCACGGGTATGAGAGAATGGGAAAGGTTTATAAATACAGTCATGGTAGGAAAGAAGCAGCGGCAACACTCTTACCTTTAGCAACATCGATACTTAAAACAGGTATATTCATATAACCTCCTTAAAGTCACTGGGGCCAGCACTTTTGGTCTCCACAGGTTGGCACGGTGATACGGGCTCAGAGGCCCAACCAGCTGAATCGGGGTATGAACAAAAGGCGAGGGCATAAAACACTTTATACGACGGGATCTATGTCCCAACAAAACATGCGTTTTTCAGCCCAGTGTTTCCTCCAGAATAAAGAAAAAGTTCATCCCCGAGCCAGTCGGGTATGAACTGAGAATACCAACAACATATTCACGCATCGGAGCATTCGCCTCTCGGACCGGCAGAAGTAGAAGCGGATTCGGTGAGGCATTTCTGCAACAGGGAAGTAAATTCAGCCACATCCGCACCACCTAACCGCATCGCGGCCAGTCGCTTCGCTCCTTTAGGGTGGTGGGGCGTCGTGAATAACAGAACGTTATATGAAATTGGCGTAAGAGCGGATTTGTGAAGGCTAGTACTTCGATGTAGTATAAAAGAAGCAATGTCTGGAGCATCCTTATATATTGGCGTATAATAAGAATGATTAAATAAAAGGGGGTACAGTTGATGAGTGTCCCGAAAGATGAACTGGAAAACATATTAGGTAACTTAAATGATAAGAATAAGGTTGTCGCAAAGAGCTTTTTATCATGGTTACTTGAGAAACAGTTTGATGAGGACGATGAGTGTTTGACGCCAAAGGATATTCAGGCAATAGAACAGGGACGACTTGAGTTTCAAAATGGTCAGACTAAATCCTTGGAGGACCTAAAACGTGAACTTGAAATATAAAGCTACATTTTCAAGTGAAGCTGAAAAGAGCCTAGGAAAAATAGATCGAACTATAGCAAGAAGAATCTTTATAGCCCTTGAGCAATTATGTAATGACCCATTTAATAACCCAAATACGAAGAAAATGAAGGGTAAAGAAGAAAACATCTATAGATTACGGGTGGGGAATTATCGAATAATCTATGAGGTTCTTAATAATGAATTAATCATTTTTGTAGTTCGTATAGGACCTAGAGGAGACATATATAAATGACATCAGAGCCCTCGAAATAATATTAGGGTTATTTTTGTTTGAAGAAGGTTATATGAGATGGATGATCAAGAAGACGCCAACATCTTATAACACTTTGGATTGGTTGCGCAGTTGCCCGAAAAAAAGGCCTTCATAACGACGGTATGAAGGCTACCACGATCGTGAACATATGAGCAGAAA
>NZ_JBNPWS010000082.1:0-1655 GCF_050433705.1 Paenibacillus sp. DS2015
CAATGTCATTAAGTTAATTTCAAAGACAAGAGCGAAAATAAAAATGGAATCTGAAACGGCATGGGGAAAAGTCCTGTGCCGTTTGTTTTTTGTGCAAGCAAGGAAAAAAGCGTACAGCAAACAAAGCGGATGGAATATCCGCTTGAAAAATGTTCATGTGAACCGAATTATGCTACTCTGTAGACGAAGCTAACAGCTGATTTATAGCGGATTTTGCGTGTATTCTCCTGCCCTAGGCGAATGGGTCGAATCGGCAAAATGTTTTTGCGAATCAGCGCTTCAACATCGGGCGGGGGTTCATCGTCCCTTGAGCGCAGGAAATGTCTACAAACGTGAACGGCGACCGTGAAGTTGACTTGGTATGAGTGCCGTTTATCCATTTGGGAAATGACGACGTGCGAGGTCATCATTTCAGCAAAATTGTACATGATCATTCTTGCGAAAATCTCTTGGGTAATGGACTCCCGTTTCTTTGCGTGAAAATTTGTCAGACCGACGGTGTACTTTAATGCCCTGAAAGAGGTTTCAATGCCCCATCGCATGTTATAAATGGACTTGATTTCATCGGGTGGGAAATCAGCGGCTGAAAGATTCGTAAGGACGGTTTCATAAGCGCCATTAGGCAGGAAGAAACGAACAACCCGAAAGGACATCGGATAAAACAAGTTCTCATGCCGATCCAAAAAATCAAATGTAGACGTGGAAGGGACGAACTTGTAGATCTCGGGATGAGCCTTGACCTCTTTGGTTTGTTTTTTTGTGAGTGTCAGATGAATGTCACGATCAAACGCTCCGCTAGAGGGCAAACGCAAGCCCGAAAGAATACCATTGGAATTCAAATCCTTTACCCGTATGACATAGTTCCACCCTTTACGTTCAAGATGCGCGAAATTGTTATAACTTTCATAACCTCTATCGGCAGTAACAATAGTTTTTCCCTTGATGGGAGAACGGTCAACCATAGCAGCCAGCGCTCTTCCCTCGTTGCATAACCTTCGTGGCTGAACAATGGCATCAACGTAAAGTCTGTTGCACAAGTCATAGGCTACGTTCAAATGCAGCAGGTTATAACCTTTCGTGTTCGGTTGACTTTGAAAATAGGTGTCCGTGTCCGCAGAGTCAGTTGCGATATGCAAATCTGAACCGTCAACGGCAAGTAACCGATACCCTCGGTAGTCCTTGATATCCGTATACGATTCCGTAAATTCATGAAACAGGAATTCCACAGCAGAAGGCAGGATTTTATTCCTCTGTTGGACAAAAGCAGAAGTGGTTGCGGTGTTTACATCATAGCCCTGCGATTCCAAGAGTTCCTTATATATGCTGTTGCCACCCATTGAGATCAGGAGTTGCATAACCGTCTCAAAGGGCAGCTTTTTCTTTCGGGTAAAATCTTTTTCAGGTTTTTTGACATAAGGTGCTGGCGTGGCTGACATTTTTCGTATGAGGGATGTCAGCGTCTCTTTTAGCGAATTTGCGTACTCATTTCTATTCATTGGCGTAACCTCCTCGTTTTTCCAAGGGGCTTCGCCACACAATTTCAACTGCTTGTCAAGTCCTGTTTTCTTTTTCGTGCAAAAACAAGAGCAGGCTATCTTTTCGATAACCTGCTCTTGTTCTTGATTTTTGGCCTGCGCCTTAACTTAATGACATTG
>NZ_JBNPWS010000083.1:0-1608 GCF_050433705.1 Paenibacillus sp. DS2015
AAAACTCCCATGACCTGACGGCCACCCCCATGGATGAAAATAGGATGCATGTTTGAAACCATACAGCCCTAGCACATACTTGGAAGTAGGCAGGTCAAAGGTCGAGACTTTTTTGGTGATACCAAACCCGAGTTCAAAACCGCCCTAATGCAACAACGAGCACCGCCGATTGTTGTCATGAACACGTGTATAAAATTACACCTCTCATGTTGCATGACCTGCACTCTTTTAAAAAGAGGGTTGCCGATGGATGCTATTTTAGAACGATGTGCTGGATTAGATGTACATCAAGAAACGGTGGTTGCCTGTGTATTGGTGGGACCTTTGGACAGGAAACCAAAACAAGAGATTAAAACGTTTGGAACAACAACAAAGGAGCTGCTCAGACTTTTAGATTGGCTAACAGAGCAAGAATGTTCTCATGTGGGCATGGAAAGCACTGGCGTCTATTGGAAGCCGGTGTGGAACATCCTTGAAGGTTCGTTTACACTCGTGCTAGCCAATGCACAGCGTATAAGAAATGTTCCTGGCCGTAAAACCGATGTTAAAGATTCGGCTTGGATCGCTCGATTACTACGCTGTGGATTAATTGAGTCTAGTTTTGTACCACCCGAAGACATTCGCGATCTTCGAAATTACACACGTTATCGTCGTAAGTTGGTCGGTGATGCAACAGCTGAGAAAAATCGAATTCACAAGATTCTTCAAGACGCTAACATCAAATTAACAACGTACGTTTCGGATGTGTTTGGGGTATCTGGCCTGGCTCTACTTCAATCCGTAGTCAATGGAGAAGTATTGGAAGCCGAAACGATTAAATCCATGGTATTCACATCCTTGAAGAAAAAGGTGCCCGATCTGATCGAAGCTTTAAACGGACGCGTACGAACCCACCATCGTACGATGATTCGGATGCACCTCGATCATCTTGAGTATTTAGAGAAACAACTTCAAGAGTTAGAACAACAAATCGACAACCTAGTGAATCCCTATCGCAACGAAATTGAACTATTGATCACCATTCCGGGAATTCAAAAGGATGCCGCGGCGAGTATCCTTGCGGAAATCGGTACCGATATGTCCATATTTCCAACAGACGCCCATTTAGCCTCATGGGCAGGTCTAAGTCCAGGTAATAACGAGAGTGCTGGTAAAAAAAAAGTACACGAATTGGTAAAGGCAATAAGGGTTTGAAAACTGTTCTTTGTCAGGCGGCATGGGCAGCAACAAAGAGAAAGGATTCGAGGCTGGCCGCTTTTTATTACCGAATAGTAAAGCGACGCGGCCCGAAAAAGGCAAACATGGCATTAGCTCATTTGCTCTTACGAATCATTTATCACATGCTACTTAACCAAATGCCTTATGAAGAATTAGGTTCTGATTATTTACCCAAAAAGGAACGAGATGTTGACTATTGGGTAAATAAGATAAAATCCCTTGGGTACCATGTACAGGTTGAGAATAGTGAAACCGCATAAGACCTTATTTTTTAAAAAAAATTCGAAACAATTTTGGGGTGGTGGGTTTTTTTGCGCCATTTTTAGTAAAAGGCACCTTAAAGGACCCCATAACTGCTACGTTAGTGTAAAGAGCTATTTTCGTATAAAA
>NZ_JBNPWS010000084.1:0-1505 GCF_050433705.1 Paenibacillus sp. DS2015
ACTCAACTTTCGCAGCTCAAATCTTTAAACAAACCCTTGATATAGCTGGGTAAACTAGCGATCCAATCCTGTAGTTGACAAAAAACAGACGTTTTGTTCTTTTTTATCTTCGCTTGAGCCATTTCAAGAAATAAAACCATGAGTTGTTGAAGTGCGGTCTGGAAGTCCACATCGCGGACTTCATCGGCAAATAGAAAGAAGAGTCCACCGAGAGTTCGGTCATCATTGGATTGCCGTCGCTCATATTCCATCGCCAAATAGCGGCTAAATACAATCGTGGTGTGGCTAATGAGTTGGTCAAACGAACGACCTTGAAATTCCGTTCCCAATTTCAAATAGCTTTTGGTCACTTTAAAGAAGGTCTCTATGCTCCAACGCATTCCGTAAATCCGTACGATTTCAGCAGAATCCAGGGCTACATCTGTACTCAAGATGGCAAGCCATTCCCGTCGTTTGTTCCGATTGCGTACAAAAACTAGTTTTACAGGCAGGCCGCAAGCTGTTTGGACGATCACAGAACCCTTAATATCCGAATCTTTTGATTTGGGAAGACTTTGAAAGACTTCGCGTAACGTCAATCGTTGTCCTTTAACGAGATATCGCTGCTTCATTTCTTTGACCATCCCAATGACAGAAAGATCCATGTCTGTTAACTGACGGAGGAGTGGTGCCTGAGTGAACCAACTATCCATTAGCACATAATCCGCGGTGAATCCAGCACGTAAAGCCCGGTCTAGCAAGGATATTACGGCATCTGGCTTCCGAGAGAAGGCCTCCATTCGGCGCTTATACCCTATGCTGCGCTTGGATAACTTCGAAGTCATCTCACAGATTCGATTCGTAAGTTTGGCTGAAGAAAGCATGACAAAGTCAAGCGGAGCAAAACTGAATCCATCGGACCAACCGAGTGTAAGCATGCAATAGCCTTTGGTAAATCGACCCGTTGTATGGTCAAACACCCGAGCCAGTAATTCAGCTTTTTTACTTCGATTACGGCTGAGTACGGAATCGTCGATGATGAATACTCGAACACGATTCGCAGAAATGAGCGACTCGAAATAACAAACTACGTGTTGGCTCAGGGCTTGCAGAAATCTGCGCCATGCAAAAGAAGAATGATTTAGAAAGCGATAGACAACGTCTTTTCCTGGAAGATCATCGCCACGCGGGCTTTCCAGCAAACGAAACCAATTCTTCCCTTCAAAGACAAGAGAGAAAACAATTTGAAAGACCGCAAGACTCGACAGTCCAAACGACTTGGAGATTCCCGCCTTTCTTAGAAATTTCCCCATATTAAGGGTTGAAAAAAGTTTGGAAAAACGAGACTGTTCAGACATGGAATGTTGTTGTAACATAGAGTTACACACCTTTCTTGTTGGCATGGTTGATTCGACACTTCCATGATACCAAACAAGCGAGGTGTTTTTGTCAATACGGATAAATTTATTGATTTCTTCTTACGGTCTTAAGGGTTTAAGCTGATAATCCAGCTGCGAAAGTTGAGT
>NZ_JBNPWS010000085.1:0-1499 GCF_050433705.1 Paenibacillus sp. DS2015
CCAGAACGTGTTGGGCAGTATGTGAAATGATTTTTATCTCCCCTCGGGGAGAAGCCATATTAAAAGAGTTTACACAAAACTATTGACAGACCCCACCTTTAGTTAACACAGCAAATACGATTAGAAACAGGGATGCAACTAACTGAAATATTAATGTTGCAGAAAATATACCCACTAAAACACTAAATGTATTTAAACCGAGCAATTTATATTTCAGCAAATTTCCTTGCTCTTTATATAAAATATAATACTGACCGTAGATGACTATAACAGCATTAATAATAATGATAGGTAAGAATGCAGGGATCAAGTAATCAACTATTGTTCTACCCGTTTCAGGGACTTCCAACTCAGCCAGCATATTACTAAAAATAAAAAACATGATGACGGGTAATAGAAAACCTACAATTGTACTTTTGAAGTTTCTAAGAAGTAGATTTGTCTGATACTTAGAGAAAACATACAATTTACGCATCTTTTATCTCCCCTTTTTCCGTCATCTTATATCCAAGAATCTTTAAGAAGGCATCTTCAAAAGAGAAGTGGTTGATGTTTATATCTTCGCCACCCTTATGCTTAATCTCATTATAAATCTCTGATTCATCTTTAGAATCAAAATCAACGATGTATTTACCTTTATCATCAATCCTATATTGAAAGCTAAAATCAGTGTTGGTATCAGCAGAACCGTAATAACTAAAACTTATTTTCTTCCTATCTCCGAATGAATTTGCAACAATCTCCTTCACGCTTCCCGATACCGACCTTTTCCCTCTTTCCAAAACAATGATATTGTCAGCAAGGTATTCTACTTCATCTAAAAAATGGCTAGTAAGTATAATGGTTATTCCTTTTTCCTTGTTTATCTCTTTTAACAAACTCCAAGTATTCCTTCTCGCCATTACATCTAAGCCCGTGGTTAGCTCGTCAAAAATAATCACCTTAGGTTCATTTAGAAGAGTTAACAAAATGGACAGTTTCTGCTTTTGTCCCCCAGACAGCTTATTCACATAAGTCTTGCTATGCTCCTCAAGATCAAATTTCTTCAATAATTCATTAATATTTACTTTGCTATTCAGTATTTCTTTGTACAGTTTGCAAATATCAATGACTCTTACACCCTCTTCAAACATAGATGTTTGCATTTGCAAACTGATATTTTCATATAAATCAGCAGGCTCAAAACCATATGAAATGTTCCCTTCGTAATTTATTAAATTCATGATACATTTAATCAGAGTGGTTTTACCTGCCCCATTACGACCTAAAATTGCATAAATTTCTCCTTTTTTTACATGTAAATCTACATGATCTAGTACTACTCTATCACCATATTTTTTACTTACAGAGTTGACAGTAATCAATGTTCTTACCTCCTTATAAGAGCTCAGTTTATTACATACATTGAGTCTGTAAAATAGATTGTGTAAACTCCCAAATCTATTAAAATAGATATATAGGAAGGTTGGGGAGCACACATGGGATTATGGACAAAAGAA
>NZ_JBNPWS010000086.1:0-1493 GCF_050433705.1 Paenibacillus sp. DS2015
TTTCTGCTCATATGTTCACGATCGTGGTAGCCTTCATACCGTCGTTATGAAGGCCTTTTTTTCGGGCAACTGCGCAACCAATCCAAAGTGTTATGTGATGTTCCTGCCCTCCTGAGTTAGCATCCAATTTGTGTTTGTAATTTTTAGTTCCTTCTACTGAGATAATTTCTATTAGTTCTGAATTCGTCTCTCTAATTTTTCAATAGCTTTTAGAACCACATCTCGATTCTTAGAAGATTTCATCCATAAAGGAAATCTACTTTCTACGCTAAGATAATATGGATGGTCTTCTCTTAATTCTGCTTCAACATATTTCTTTATGTACCCTAAATGTTCGAGGTTGTATGCCCATAAAACGTGACCGCAACATGATATCTGTAAATACAATGGATAGCCAAAAAACCAATCAAATGGTCCTCCTATATTTATAAAACCATTTTCCCATACTTTACCATATGAGATTACAGCTTGGTTGAAGCAGTTCTTCTTAGGAACAGATTCCTTATTCAATCCGCAATGTAAGCAAATGAACCTTCTTACAGTATCTGTTCTGTAAGGGGAATGTTCTCCTAATGAGATCACTTTTGATCTTCCGTTACAATTTGGGCAGACCACAAGAAATTCATAACCAAAACTCTCTAATATTCGATGTTGGTTTTTAAATTCTTTTTTCATTTAGTAGCCTCCCTTGCGTATAACAGCATATTGAGACTCTCAGTCCTTTTCTCGTATCACCGAAGTCACTACAGTAATAGCAGGAATTTCACATAACGTTGCGCATTTCTGACGTCCAAACGGCTTAAGGACCGTAGGTCCGGGTGGCTCTGCCACTTAGCCGGTTGGATGTGTCGTCTGAATACACTTCTCCGAAATACCTCTTGGCGACCAAGGAGCGTCAGCGACGAAGCAAAAATGCATTGTTAACTGATGCTCCTTCTTCTTCGACTTATCCTTCGAAATTACTTGTTCCGGTTTTTACGTGTTTACTTCTTTAACTCTCTTATTTCTTTAATGATCCTATCTAATCCTGTTTCCGCATAGGAAACACTCCTTGAAATATAGGCTCTTCATTTCTACCTTTTCAATTATCGTTTCCGTGTGGGAAACATTCCATATTCGTTATAAGTTGATCATGTTTTCATGGTTTTACTTTAAATCTGTTTCCGTATGGAAACTTTCATATCAGTTTTAAGCTCTACTCATCTTTAACATCTCTTTAATTAGTGCTTTTTCATGCCTTTTACATTTCTCAAGGAGTTTCAGTTAACGTTTGGATATTCGCGACGTCCATTCCCCTTAGATAGCTCTTATCTTAGGGGAATGGATGTATCTGCCTGGTTATTCTTCTTCGAAATACCTCAGGCAGATCAAGGGCCGCATGGCCTGAAGCGCGAATATTGTGTTGAACTAAACCGCTACGCGGTAGCTTTTTAAATCCTACAATCTTTCACTGCCATTTTCTAAACCTTCCTTTATCATCTAGTGAAAAAGGA
>NZ_JBNPWS010000088.1:0-1355 GCF_050433705.1 Paenibacillus sp. DS2015
GGTTGGCACGGTGATACGGGCTCAGAGGCCCAACCAGCTGAATCGGGGTATGAACAAAAGGCGAGGGCATAAAACACTTTATGCGACGGGATCTAGGTCCCAACAAAGCATGCGTTTTTCAGCCCAGTGTTTCCTCCAGAATAAAGAAAAAGTTCATCCCCGAGCCAGTCGGGTATGAACTGAGAATACCAACATTGCATTACCACAGTGGTCGCTACGCTCCCTTGGCCGCCAAGAGGAATTTTCGGAGAAGTGAATTCAGGCGACACATCCAATCAGCTAAGTGGCAAAGCCACCCGGACCTAAGGTCCTTAAGCCGATTGGACGTCGGTAATGCGCCAACGTTATATGACAGTCTGCTGTAACTACCGCCATGCATCCTTGCATGGCTAGTGTATTGGTAGAGGCTAAAAAATTACATTGAAACGAGACGATATTAATGAATAAAAAATTATTATTTTATAGATTATGTGTTCTAATTATATTGATATTTGGTGTTTGTTCTTACATAGTTATGACTGAAAAGCTGAAAAGGGATGATAAGAAGATTGATATACTGGAAAGCAGAATAGATGAATACCAAAATTCAGAAAAAGAGTTCAATTCGCTAAAAATTACATTGCAAGAATCACTTAATAAAGCTGGTGAAACAAACAATAACTTAGAGAGACAGATTAAGGAAAGTAATCATTATGGCGATTATCAAGGTAATGATTACTTTTCGAACATCATTAATGATAACCCGATTGATAAAGATTATCAGCAGGAGTTTGAAAAACTTCAAGAAAGTGACGAGTCTACAACCTTAGAATGGGGGGCGTTTGAGGCGAGATAT
Organism: Paenibacillus sp. DS2015; assembly: GCF_050433705.1. NCBI lineage: Bacteria > Bacillati > Bacillota > Bacilli > Caryophanales > Paenibacillaceae > Paenibacillus > Paenibacillus sp. DS2015. Next base: position 836 of record NZ_JBNPWS010000088.1, read on the forward strand.
ATAATAAAATGGCAAGATGAAGTTAATGCGGCACTTGAGCATTTATACAAATCGTTAAATGAAGTGGATCGGATAAATCTTGAGCAATCTCAAAAAAGTTGGCAATCCTATATAGAGGATGATATTAATTTCGTCAGCAATAAGTTTATATTTACTAGATATTTTGGTACTCAAGGTGATGTGCAATTAGCAGCAGTTCAATTACATAGAACCAGAGAAAGGGCGATAGAACTTATGGAGTATATTTTTAGTATGGACAGAACTACAATGGATTTTGTATATGATAATTAAGAATCCTGCTTGATTTTAAGTGGTATTTAACATACATGGATTACAAACGAAAGTAATAGGCAATGGTTCGTCGCACGCCATCCGTGGCGTGCTCCTCGGTACGCAGACCGTCACAAAACACTCTGGATTGGTTGCGCAGTTGCCCGAAAAAAAGACCTTCATAAGCACAGTATGAAGGCTTTCAATAAAGATATCATATGAGAAGCAAAGCTCCGCGGCAATTGCGCAA
>NZ_JBNPWS010000089.1:0-1219 GCF_050433705.1 Paenibacillus sp. DS2015
AAACCAGATTCTACGGAAGATAAAGATTCATAATTTTGCTCGATGTAGGGAATTTTCAACTGCTACTTTTGGGGATTATTAAGTTGGTGTTGACACTATCAATCTTTTCTATTACTTGTTTAACAATTCGATCATCATCGTCACTCATGTCCATTGAATGAAAGATAATATTAGACTGTATATAATAATTTTCTCCTATTACATTGCAATTAAAGTTTAACCAGTCTCCTTTGGTTTGTATAATTTCTATATGTAAATCATCTATAATTTTCTCTGTTAAAGTACATTTGGAATCTTATAACTTTTAAGATGCGTAACATCACTTTTAAAATCATCTGTATTCCAGTCCATTTTCTCTAGGAACAATTCAAAATGTAGATTGGACATTTTCTCTCCTCCAATGCTGTAAGTAATTTCGCCTAACGTTGCGCATTTCTGACGTTCAAGCGGCTTAAGGTCGTAGCACCGGGTCGTCAGACTTAGCCGGTTGAATGTGTCGTCTGAATAAACTTCTCCGAAATCCTCCTTGACGACCAAGGAGCGCCAGCGACGACGCAAAAATGTAATGTTTTATGATGGTGATGCCTTCTTTGAGTATACTTAAATAGCGCTCTTTAATATTATTTAACTTTTTTTCATTTTCTGTTTGGATACATGTTTTTAAGTGTGTTATTATATATTTAATAAAGACCAAGTGCTGATACACTTGGTCAGTACAATTGGCTTGGATGGTTTATTCCCTTCTAAGTCATACAGGAATCAAAACCCACCTTAGGCGCTTAATCTATGGGTGGGTTTTTACTTTTTCTTGTTGTTATTATTAATGTATGTTAAAAGCGCAAGGATAAACATCCCAAATAGGAACATAATCGTTATTGCATCTTTTACTTCCATGGCTTCACCTCCCTTCGAAGAGAAACCATGCCCACCCAAGATTCAATTGTATCTATAGTTTACCTTTATTTCCAATTACGTACAAGTGTTCCCATATGATTTTGATTTATGTATTTTATGATCTTAATACACGGTTTTAGTCTGCATCCCTTTCATATAACGTTTCGTGTTCACGATGTTGTCAGAGCCTTAGTGGTCGCACTTAGGCTGTGGCAATGTCGGGAACAGAGTGTTGAACTAAACCGCTACGCGGTAGCTTTTCAAATCCTACAAACCTTTAGTGCCATTCACCAAGCCTTCCTTTATCATCTAGTGAAAAAGGAGG
>NZ_JBNPWS010000090.1:0-1202 GCF_050433705.1 Paenibacillus sp. DS2015
CAGAACGTGTTGGGCAGTATGTGAAATGATTTTTATCTCCCCTCGGGGAGAAGCCATATTAAAAGAGTTTACACAAAACTATTGACAGACCCGCCCTCTTCGATAAACTTTCAAAATCCATGTCTTATTTTCATTTATCTTTTGAATCTGGGTTTTCTTCAATATATTTCTTAAGTTCTTCCTCAATTTCTTGATCTAGTTCAGAAATAAATTCTGGATTCTTATTTGCATTCATATATTCTTCTTCACTTTTTTTAATTTCTAATTCTTCTTTTTCTTCATCCCTTAGTAATCCTAATTTTTCTCTTATTATTTTTATGTCTTCATATATCTGTTGGTTTTTGTGATATGTGCTGAATACTAGTCCAAATATTAAGATTAGAAATATGACTATTCCATATGGTCCGATTATTGTGAATGAAAGCAATAATATAATACTTGCTAATAACATCCCTAGTATTATCATTTTTTGTCTCCTTATCAATTGCGGAAATTTCACCTAACGTTGCGCATTTCTGACGTTCAAGCAGCTTAAGTGACCAAAGGGAACGGGTCGTCAGACTTAGCTGGTTGAATGTGTCGCCTGAATTAACTACTTCGAAATCCCCCTTGGGGACCAAGGAGCGTCAGCGACGAAGCAAAAATGCATTGTTATACGCTGCCCCTTCTTCTTCGATTCCACATCCATATATGTCTTGTGTGTTTTATGTATTTAATATGTCTTGATGTGTTCTATCCTTTGGCTCTATCAAATCCGTTTCCGCATAGGAAAGGTTCCCCTTCTCTATCTCTAGTATCTTTGTTCTCAACTGCTTCTCCGGAATCCATCCTTATTCTATTAATTCTTTTATGCTCTTTGTCTACCTTCTATTTTCCTTAGTCTAATTAATCCTTTAACCATTATTCATCATTTTTTTGTTACTTGTTTTCGATGGTTTAACATTCTCAAAGGGGTTGCGTATAACGTTTGGCATTTCTGACGTTCAAGCGGCTTAAGTGACCATAGGGAACGGGTCGTTAGACTTAGCCGGTTGGATGTATCGCCTGATTTAACTCCTCTGATATCCCTCTTGGCGATCAAGGGCGAATGCCCGCAGCAGAAATGCTGTGTTGAACTAAACCGCTACGCGGTAGCTTTTTAAATCCTACAATCTTTCACTGCCATTTTCTAAACCTTCCTTTATCATCTAGTGAAAAAGGAG
>NZ_JBNPWS010000091.1:0-1181 GCF_050433705.1 Paenibacillus sp. DS2015
TGAGACAACTTCCATCCATATTTGGCAAGGTTCGAGAACAAATGGTTGCAGCCCATAGCCGAGGATATAAGGACTTTCTAGCCATTCTACTTCTTCTTCGGGAACATTCCTTGTCTGAGGTAGCCGCAACACTCGAAACAATGAATATTGCAGATGTAACTGCAGCCGGACTACGGCAACGGTTATCCCCAGTTGACCTTACTATTACGGAAACAACAGAAGTGATGACCACGACGGTACATGCTGCGCAGTATGACCAACTACTTCAGGAGGTGATCTAATGACGGACACATTAATGGAAGCTAGAATGGGTATTGCTTGTGGCCAACTTCGTATGCCTGGACTACTTAAGCAATACCCGAGTCTCTTACGAGAGGCACTTGAGCAAAATGCCGATCATCTTCAATTCCTAACCTCTTGTCTTGAACACGAGGTTTTGAAAAAGCAGGAACTGAGACAACAAGGGCTCCTGCGTCAAGCCAAGTTCCCCAAACCTAAGACATTGCAAGAATTCCAGTTCGCACTGATCCCGAAACTACCTAAGATGAAGGTTGAACAGCTCGCTCAAGGAGCCTTCATTACAAGGAAAGAGAATGTGATCTGCATCGGCAGACCAGGTACGGGTAAAAGCCACATTGCGACAGCCATAGGGATGGGCGCGATGCTTGAAGGCTACCGTGTTCGATTTGTATCCGTGATGCAACTGCTTCAAGATTTACAGCTGGCGCAGTCGGAGTACCGATTGCCCCGGTTTCTAAAGAGTTGGAATAAGTTCGATCTGGTCATATTGGATGAGCTTGGTTACGTTCCGCTTGGCGAAGGTGGTAAGTTACTATTTCAATTCATCTCTCATCGTTATGAGCAAAATAGTATCATCATCACCTCAAACCTAGAATTCTCTCGCTGGGTGGACGTGTTTGGCGACCCCGCCTTAACCACAGCCCTCCTTGATCGACTTACACACCATTCTCATATTCTTCTATTTGACTGCGAATCTTTTCGTTTCCGTCAAACTATGGAAGAAAGAGGAAAGGAAGTTCTTCTATGAGCATGCTGACTCATGTTGCTTACGGATAGAACTCTTTCCACTCACACTGGCACCTACAAGTGCCCATTTTTTTCTGCCAGGGTGGTCAACTATTGGGTTAGCAAGGTGGTCAACATTTTGATTGACATATACA
>NZ_JBNPWS010000092.1:0-1170 GCF_050433705.1 Paenibacillus sp. DS2015
TAAAATGTACCCAGTAAGATAGACACTTGAAAAAGGTCATCTTATTGGGTCTTTTTTGTTTATAATGAGAAAAATAACAATCGGAGCGAATGAAAATGTCCAAGAAAATATTTACAAAACAACAACAGGAACAGCTGAAAAAGAACCCCCATGTAAAAGCAGTTAGTGAAAAAGCAATTACGTATACTGACGAATTTAAGCAGGTATTTATCCATGAAAATGAACAAGGAAAATTACCACGTCAAATTTTTGAAGACGCTGGGTTTGATGCGGAAGTTTTAGGGGGGACTCGCATTAGCAAGGCCGCCGATCGTTGGCGTACGGCTTATAAAGACAAAGGAGTGTCGGGATTAGAGGATACTCGAAGATATAGTTCTGGTCGTCCATTAGAGCGCGAGCTAAGCATCGAAGAGAAATACACTCGCTTAAAGGCGAAGATGAAATTATTACAAGTTGAAAATGAACTATTAAAAAAGCTCGATCAACTAGAAAGGCAGATGATGAAAAAGAAATCACATTAAAAACCGAGCAGAAATTCCAACTGATTCATCACATCATTGAAAAATACCAATTAAAACGTCTCGCTAGCTTCCTTTGTAAAATCACAGGCGTATCACGTTCAGGTTATTACGGTTATTTCAAAGAAGAGGCTGTACGCAATCGGATAAAGCGTGAGATAGCAGATAAAAAGTTGAAGGATATCATTTTAAAAGCCTATAAATTCCGCCGCCGAAACAAAGGCGCACGCCAAATTAAAATGACGTTAGAAAATCAATACCAGATTACATTTAACTTAAAACGAATTCGTCGTATTATGAAAAAGTTTTCAATCATATGTCCGATTCGAAAAGCGAATCCTTACCGAAGAATGGCGAAGGCAACGAAAGAACATCGAACATGTCCAAACCTGCTTCAACGTGAATTTAAGCAAGGCGTGGCAGGTAAAGTGTTATTAACGGATATCACGTATTTAACGTACAAATACGGCAAGCGTGCCTATTTGTCGACCATTAAAGATGCCGAAACAAATGAAATTTTAGCTTATGAAGTATCTGATAAAATCACATTAGATATTGCACTCAATACACTCCAGAAACTGAAATTAAAACATCGCCATTTAACAAAAGATGCTTTTATCCATTCGGATCAAGGTGTGCACTATACGAGTCC
>NZ_JBNPWS010000093.1:0-1165 GCF_050433705.1 Paenibacillus sp. DS2015
TTTTCTGCTCATATGTTCACGATCGTGGTAGCCTTCATACCGTCGTTATGAAGGCCTTTTTTTCGGGCAACTGCGCAACCAATCCAAAGTGTTATATGTCGTTGGGGCCTTCTTCGAATAGCTGACACATCATTTATTTGTCTTAAGATATGTTTTAATTTGATCTAAAAAACGATTCATATCGACTTGTGTTGTAAATGTTCTCTTAGGTATGATATGTGCCATGATCTTATCTATAAAAATATAGAAATAATCTTTATCTTCTTCAATGCTATTAATCCCTTCCCATTTCGTACTTCCTTCTGTTACTGAATTTCTCCATTTTAATTCCTCATTTGTTATCTCTATTTCATGTACTCCTAATATTCCTTTGTTGTCTTCCAATAATTTCTTAATTCTTTGTTTAATGCGTTTATATGCAAAATAATTAATGAATACTCCACCAATAATCCCCACACTTACACTGTACCAAAAAGGTAGTTTCATCCCAAGAAAAATTAGTACCATCATAATAGGCAATCCTACAATGAACGAATAAACGGTTACTTTATACCGTTGAAGTAACACAAATTTGTTAAAGTTCCAATAGTCTTCTCGATTTATCTCTATTTTTAACATCTCTTTTATTGCTCCTTTTGTTTATTTCTTTGTTGTAATGATTTGTTAAAGTATATTTTTGCCCCAATGTCATATAACGTTGCGCATTCCTGACGTCCGAACGGCTTAAGGACCGTAGGTCCGGGTGGCTCTGCCACTTAGCCGGTTGGATGTGTCGCCTGATTCAACTTCTCTGAAATTCCCCTTGGTGACCAAGGAGCGAATGCGACGATGTAGGAATGTTTTGTTAGTCGATGTCCATGCCTTCTATGAATTACTGTACTAATCTTTCTTTCTCTATCGGTTTATCCAGATCGGCATTATTAATAGCCCCAGTGAAATTATAGTTAAACTTCTTGTCGATATTTTATTCAGCCTTTTATTGTTCTCAGACTTATACCAGCCCTTAAACTGAAAGTAATTTCGGTATAGTACTAGAAAAATGAGAACATTTCCTAATGCCATACTCCAATGATGTGAACATCAATTGTAAAATACCTAATATCAGCAGTTGAAAATTCCCCATAATTAGCCGACATACTCTCCGAGGGGAGAGAAATATATGGTC
>NZ_JBNPWS010000094.1:0-1132 GCF_050433705.1 Paenibacillus sp. DS2015
TTGTTCTCGGCGACAACTACTATATCTTATCATGTCCGACTCAGTAATGCAAGCTTTTTTTCAATTTCATTTTCATGTGATTGTTAAGCTTTCTGGTTCGTTTTGACCGCCATTTGTTGGCTGGACTAATAATATATCACGTTATTTGTTTAACATCAAGTTACAATATTTAACACTTATTGAATATTAATATCTGACATCTACTATATAAACATAACAAGCCTTCTGTTTAAATTATATGAATTCTTCAATACCTTTCTCATTCACTCTATGAATTTCTAAAAACAATAATATCTTGTTTCATCGACCTACCAATGGTTCTTATATGCTGCCCACAATGCTACAAGTATCCCTTTTTCAATAAAATACATATGTAAACGTTAATAGTGAGTATAGTCTTGCGTTACTATATCCTATACCCTCCTATACCCCGTCAAGAGTGAGTCCCACCTTTCAACGATCCCTCATATGAACTAGAATGATCATATACATTTAACCTCTATTGTTCTATTGTTTCTTCCAAGAAGAGCATGCGTATATCTTTTACATCCATAACAACTTAGCACACTGACCACTCTAACAACCAATCCTCTATCCTCTGAACAGCTACAATACGAGTTACCACTAAGCTGGATCAACCACATAATTCATCTGATTAGTTCTCTAAGAACTACCGCTTATGTTCCTCTTCATTCTTCTTGATCCAATTAACACAATTTCTGAGATTTAGGGGTTCTATTAGCCTATTATTGTAAAGGACACTTACTACTGGTCTATCTATTTTACTTTTCATACGATTACAATAACTTGCATCTCAAACCTTTTTGCATAGTTACTTACTTGATGTTTTCAACCACGCATAAATTTCTCTCTAGATTACTCTATTACACCGAACGTTCGTATAAATTAAAAAAGAGAACCCCATATCCAAGGCTCCCTTCCATATACCAACACTGCTAAGGTACTTCCCAGTAGTAGTGTTGGTATTATAATTGAACTAAAATAAAACCACCGTCGAGTTCCGACGGTGGTTACTTTTTTTGCTTGGCGACGTCCTACTCTCCCAGGACCCTGCGGTCCAAGTACCATCGGCGCTGGAGGGCTTAACGGTCGTGTTCGGGATGGGTACGTG
>NZ_JBNPWS010000095.1:0-1122 GCF_050433705.1 Paenibacillus sp. DS2015
CTGTTAATTTTACTTTGGGTTTAATAGGCGTACGAGTTAGACGCAAACACTTCAGTAGTTTTGTTTTTCGATTGGCGTTGCTGAGAAAGCCATAATATCTAATTTTCTGAAAACCAGAAGGTAGCACATGCATCATGAATCTCCGCATAAACTCCATCGCATCCAGTGTCAGAGGCTTCACTTTCCCGTCATCTTTGTAATCCCGATAATGAAAAGTTACTGTCCGATCATCCATGGATTGGATCCGATTGTTGTAAATCGCCGTCTTGTGCGTGTACCGACTTAAATATTTGACGACGTGAAAGGAACTTTTAAACGGTTTCTTACAGTAGACGACCCAATCCGGTTCATAGAGTGAATCTAATAAAGTGAAAAATGAAGATTCTTCAGCGTAGGGCAGTGAGGATCCAGTAAATCTCAGCTTTTGATCCGCGTAAGCCTTTTTCATGAAATAAAGAAATTTACCTCGAAAAACCCTAGAGAGGATTCTCACGGGAATAAAGAACTTTTTCTTCGAGCGCATAAAAGAACAGCCAGAAGGCGAAAGACCACCGCCGGGTACAATGCAGTGGACATGAGGATGGAAAGACAAATTTTGACCCCATGTATGCAATACCATAGTCACACCGATTTGTGCACCAAGAAACTTTGGGTCCAAGGCTAACTTGGATAGTGTCTCAGAAGCAGCTTTAAAAAGAATGGTGTGCATGAGCTTGGGGTTGGCTAGAAATAAAGGATTCAACGTGTGAGGGACAGTAAAAACAGTGTGGAAATAAGGAACAGGTAAGAGCTCAGAAGTTCGATCTAGAATCCATTGCTCTTTTTTTAAATTGCCACATTTGGGACAATTACGATTGCGGCAGGAGTTGTAGGATACCTTCAAATCCTCGCAAGAATGACATTGGTCGACATGCCCACCCAACGCGGCAGTTCTACAAGATTGGATAGACTGAATGGCCTTGATGCCTTCCAAATGAACGGGATGGGTAGCGAGAAAGGCGTCAGCGAAGCTCGAAAAAATCTGCTGTAACTCAACCATGATGATCACCTCCGAGAGGAAGATCTAAGGGGCTTTTCAACCCGAGGACTTGAGCATGGGTCAGATGTAGATACATAGAAGTC
>NZ_JBNPWS010000096.1:0-1065 GCF_050433705.1 Paenibacillus sp. DS2015
CTTTTCTGCTCATATGTTCACGATCGTGGTAGCCTTCATACCGTCGTTATGAAGGCCTTTTTTTCGGGCAACTGCGCAACCAATCCAAAGTGTTAGATGAAGTTTCTGACTTCTGTGAATTTGCTTGATTAAATCTTCAATATTCTTTTTTTCTCGAGCCATGCAATTATTAAAGAAAAGAAAATATAAGAGAAAAGCAAGAAACCTGCTGCAATTTTTGTGTTCGGTGGAGCGACTCCCCAAACAGAATTGATTCCAAGTAAAACAATAAGAATTAGAAGGACGTAAATACCAAGCGTACCCAGCATCCCCTTACCAGTGGTAAGTCCAATGTAGAGGACTAATCCCAAAATTAAAAAAAATAATTCTAGAAAAAAACTGATATATGCATACTCATACAAACCAAGCCCCACTTTAAACTCATTTAACCATAGTGGAAGATCGCCAGTATGTACAATTAAATCCAGTATCCAATGTGAAAAAACTGCTATAGATACGATCATTGCTTTCTTGAAGTTCCTATTGTTAATAATCGGTAAATACCTAACAATAGTAAATGCAACACCACTCCAGAATAATGCTCCTATAAGACTATGAGAGTAGGGCATGAAAAATAAATTAAGTGGTGTACCTGGTACTTCGTGAGATATGTTAGCTTTTTCTACTCCCGTGAAAATGAATAATGCCCAAATCATATCAATAAATTGCACTGCCAAAAATAACAACCAGAGTGGTAAAGGTGTTTCGATTCTCTTTGCTAAAAAGCTTACAGAATAGTGACCAATAAACAGTATAATCGCCTCTCTTTCAGAAATTTCATCTAACGTTGCGTATTTCTGACGTCCAAACGACTTAAGGACCGTAGGTCCGGGTGGCTTCGCCACTTAGTCGGTTGGATGTGTCGCCTGATTCCACTTCTCCGAAAATTCCTCTTGGCGACCAAGGAGCGGTAGCGACGATGCTGAAAAACATTGTTGAACTAAACCGCTACGCGGTAGCTTTTTAAATCCTACAATCTTTCACTGCCATTTTCTAAACCTTCCTTTATCATCTAGTGAAAAAGGA